>NZ_WPCB01000002.1:0-153867 GCF_009741785.1 Haloarcula sp. CBA1122 | reverse complement strand
ACGACCGTCTCGCTCCCGCTGGTCGCGAGAAGTGAAACCGCGCGCCGATGGCGCGCGGTATGCTGTTTCTACCGCGTTGCGACTGCACAGCGCCCGCCGCCGCTACCGCTCTGCTACTGCAACAGCACCTGCTGGCGGCTAGCAGCGGTTAGAAATCGGACTAGCGGTCGATAGAGAGGCCGGCGTGCCACCCGTCGGCGTCGGCCTCCTCGACGGCCGCGTCCATCTCGGCGAGATAGGAGACGGCGAGGCTGGCGCATTTCGCTGCCTTGCGCTCGCCTTCGGTTCGGAACTCGCCGGTGACGCGGTTGGCGTACACCGTACAGACAGCGCCGGCCCGCAGGCCGTACAGGTTCGCGAGCGTGAGAATCGTCGCGGCCTCCATCTCGAAGTTGAGGACGCCGGCCTCTTGAAGCGCCGCGATGCGTTCGTCGCTGCCGCTGGCCTCGAAGTCCTCGAACCCCGGGCGTGACTGCCCGGCGTAGAAACTATCCGTCGAGCAGGTGACGCCGAGGTGGTAGTCGTAGCCGAGTTCCTCGGCGGCGGCGACGAGTGCCGAAACGATCCGATGGTCGGCGCTGGCGGGATAGTCCTCGCGGACGTACTCCTTGCTGGTCCCCTCCTGCCGTACTGCGCCAGTCGTGATGACGAGGTCGCCGATACTGGCTTCCTCCTGAATTGCGCCACAGGATCCAACCCGAATAAAGGAGTCAGCGCCGACGCGGGCCAGTTCTTCGAGCGCGATTGCGGCCGACGGGCCGCCGATACCCGTCGAGGTCACAGAGATGGGCGTGCCGTCGTGAGTGCCCGTTGCCGTGCGGTACTCGCGGTGCTCGGCGACGATGTCGTGGTCGTCCCAGTAGTCGACGACCTTTTCGACGCGCTCCGGGTTCCCCGGCAGCAGGACGCTGTCGGCCACGTCGGCCTCGCTCACTTCCAGATGGTACTGTACGTCGTCGTTCGGGTCTTCACTATCGCTTGTCATTTGTCGAGATGGTCGCTGGTGATTGTTGTCGGCAGGAGCTCCCCGAGCTCGTACACCGTCGGCTCGTCGCCGTCGGTGATGATCTCGAACGACTCGTCACAGAACTCGCTGAACGTCTGTCGGCACATCCCACAGGGAGTGACGCCGTCGCGCTTGCCAGAGGTGACGGCGACGCGTTCGAATGACTGGTGGCCGTCGCTGACAGCCGCGCCGATGGCTACTTCTTCGGCGTGCAGGCTGTTGCTGTAGTTGGCGTTCTCGATGTTACAGCCGGTGTAGACGCTGCCGTCGCTCGTTTCGAGCGCCGCACCGACGGTGTACTCAGAGTACGGTGCGTACGCCTCATCGATGGCGTCTCTCGCTGCGTCGAGGAGGTCCTCCATGCACTGGGCGTCGAAGGGCCGTGTAGAAATTCTATCGGTCTCGGAAGCGGGCGGGCGTGCCTGCTTCGGGTTCAGGCGTCGGCTGCACTGACAGCGTCAACAGCGTCACGGACCGCCTGTGTGGTTTCCGAGACCAGCGCGTCGATGTCGTCGCTCTCGGCGTAGACGCGGACGTACGGCTCGGTGCCGCTCGGGCGAACGAGGGTCCACGACCCGTCGTCGAAGGAGAGCCGGACGCCGTACTCCGTGGAGACGTCGGCCTCGGGGAACGTCTCGGGGAGGCTAGATTCGAGTCGGGCCATCGTCTCGGCCTTGGCGTCGTCAGGGCACTCGACGCTGACCTTCTCGTAGGGCCGCTCGGAGATGACGGCCCGCCTGTCGGCGACGCTCTCCTCGGCGAACAGGCGCGTCAGCACGGCCGCGCTGGCGACGCCGTCGATCCAGCCGCCGAAGGCGGTGTGAATGTGCTTCCAGGGTTCGGCGGCGAAGACGACTTCGGTTTCGTCGGTCGCATTCGCACGAACGTCGGCGATGCCGACGTGGAGCGAACCGAGGTGGATGCGCTCGACGCGGCCGCCGGCGGCCTCGACACGCTCGTCGATACGCCCGGAGGCGTTGGGCGTCGTCACGACCACCGGGTCCGAAACGTCAGCGGCACGCGTATAGTGCTCGGCGAGCATCGCGAGTATCGTGTCCTCGTGGATGACATCGCCGTCGGCGTCGACGACGACGATTCGGTCGGCGTCGCCGTCGTGGCCGAACCCGAAGTCAGCGTCGGATTCGGCGACGAACTCGCGGAAGTCGGCCAGCGTCTCCGGCGTCGGCTTGCTCTCGCGGCCAGGGAAGGTACCGTCGACGTTCGCCTCCGTCGCCAGCACGTCGGCACCCAGTTCCCGGAGGACCTGCGGCGTCGCCACGCTGGCCATGCCGTTCCCGCAGTCGACGGCGACTGTCAGCCCCGACGGGTCGCCGCCGAGCGACTCGGCGTAGTCGGCGACAGCACCTCGGTACTCGTCGAGGTAGTCGACCGATTCTGTGTCGCCCCAGTCGCGCCAGGCAGTCGGCGTCGAACCGTCCTCGATTCGCCCTTCGATGCGCGTTTCGTCGTCGTCGCCGTACTCGGTGCCGTCGGCGAACACCTTGATGCCGTTGTCCGTCGGCGGGTTGTGGCTCGCGGTAATCATCACGCCGTGGCGGCCCTGTGAGGCATACGCCAGTGCCGGCGTCGGCACGCGGCCGACTCTGACGACTCGCGCGCCGGCGCTTTGCAGTCCCGCGGCCATCGCATCAGCGAGCGCTGGCGAGGTCACACGACCGTCGTACCCCAGCACGAACGTCTCGCCGTCCTGCCCAGTCGCCTGTCCAACTCGCAGTGCAAGGTCCGGCGTCACCTTCGATACGACATCACCGCGGATGCCCGCGGTCCCGAACAGTTCCATACCGGCGATGCGGAAGCCGACCGTATAATTCTCTCGTTCGGACCTCACTTCTTCCCGATGAGGAATGTGTCGCCCTTGCCGTCGCGGACGACCCGTTCAGTCACAGCAAAGCCATGTCCCTCCAGCTGGCTCCGGATACCAGCCACGGAGTGGCCGCTGGCCTGAAGCCGGTCTTCGTGGACCTCACAGTAGACGAGGCGACACGACGGCTGGTTGAGTGTCGCCGAGAGACCATTGAGCACAGCGCCCTCCGTCCCTTCGACGTCGACTTTGATGGCAGTCGGTGCCGGCAGTTGGTTGTCGGCGATGAACTCGTCGCCGTGTCGCTTGCTAATTGTGATTGTCCCGTGCTCTTTGGCTGTCGTCACCAGCGAGTGCCCGGCTGAACCGACTTTTTCGAGCGTAATGGAGAGTTCGGCCTTACCGTCTTCATCAACCAGCGCGTGTTCGAACAGGGAGATATCGGCGCGGTTGTGCTGCATGTTCTGTCGCAAACGCTCGGCGTTGTCGGGATGTGGTTCGAACGCGATGACCGGGTTGTCGGTCACCTGCGATGCCAGACAGGCGTACAGGCCGATATTGGCCCCGATATCGTAGAACACGTCGTCGGGCCGGAGTTCCCCCAGTAGATCGGCGAGTACCGGCCGTTCGTCTATTTTCCAGAGGTCAGTAAACTCGTTGTAGGTTGGTATCAGAAACTCTGTGCTGACATCACCGACCGTGACCGCGTACGTGTCCCCGGCGAGGCGGTAAGAGAGAGACCGATAGCTGCCGTAAGCGTAATCGAGAGGTTTCCGGAATCCGAAACGAGACGCCATCTGAACGACGATATCGGAAGACATCATTGGAGAACACAATTCAGGCATGTTACGTATGCCTGTCGAATCAAGGTCGCTTGATTCGAGATATGCACACGCTCTTTTCAGACGGCGGTACCTCGGGCCACAGTTGCCCGTACCAGGGGTTCGAGCGCGCTCTTACGGAAGCCAGTCTCGGCATAAAAAACGGGTCCGATATCCGGGAAACAGCCCGTGTAACGCTTGTCGCTACAGCAGTTCGTCGAAGTCGTAGCCGTTGATGTCGACACCCTCGCTCGTGACATCAGCCAGGAAGATGCCGTTGCCGGACCCGGTGTCACGCTCGGCGGCGGCGTTAATCGAGGCGGCAGCGACTTCCTTGGCCTCTTCGTTGGTCATGTCTTCCTCGTAGCGGTCTTCGAGGGTCCCGTACGCGACGGTGAGCCCGGAGCCGGTGACGGTGTAGTCGTCCTTCATGACGCCGCCGGCCGGGTCGATGGAGTAGACGTGGTGGCCGTCGTCGTCGACGCCACCGAGGATAGGGTTGATGGCGAAGAAGGGGCCGCCCCGGGCGAAGTTGCCGGCCAGCGTCGAGAGGGCCTTCATGCTGATGTCCTCGCCGCGTCGTGCTTCGTAGAGGTTGACCTCGGCGCGAAGCGTCCGGATGAACGACTGTGCGCCGCCGACGCTCCCGACGAGGGTCAGCGCCGCCGTGGGGTGAATCTGCTCGACCTTCTGGACGTTCTTGTTCGAGACGAAGCGACCACCGAGCGAGGCGCGCATGTCAGTCGCGATGACGACGCCCTCGGACGTGCTGATGCCGATGGTGGTCGTCCCGGTCTTGTTCACCTTCTCCGAATCCTGTGCGGACTGTTCGGGGAGCTCGCCGACTTCGGGCGCGTACGGGTCGCTCTGGAACTCGTCAGCAGCCTGGGGTCCAGAAAGCTCCGACCCCGGAGTCATATCTCGCATTACTGTGCGATACTAGTCGGGCGCTGATAAAACCTCTTTTCCTAGTGGGGCCTGACCGCCACCGTCCGGCCAGGCGGCTATCGGCTGCCCGCGTTACGCGCTCGCCTGGTCGTAGGCCTCGTTGAGTCCCGACACGGCCCGGTCCATCGGCAGTCGGAGACCGAACTGCTCCGTGAGCATCGCCACCGGCAGCAGCATGATGCCCAGCAGCAGGGTGAGTTGATACAGTGCGAACAGCGTTGCGGTGTACAGTCGAGCTACCATCTTCCTCGGTCGTTCCAGAGTGAGTCTGGTATATAAGTCTTGTCGCCGGATTTCAGTTGCGGACTATCGATTGTGAAGAACTACTGGCCCGCTGTCTTGCGGTTTGCTGAAATGCCTGAGAAAACGGACGACTACCCGAACGACTCCCCGATCAGACATAATGGGAACGTGAGTCAGAGGGCTGGTTCACATAAGTTATAGAGATAGTAATGGTGACGTGCGCAACAGAAGCGAATCAAAACTATCGAATAGTCGGGCCACGAGAGCTAGTGTATGAACTACCTCGTGGCGATGGAAGCAGCCTGGCTGGTTCGTGACGTAGACGACATCGACGACGCTATCGGTGTCGCAGTGAGTGAAGCGGGGAAGCGGCTCAACGAGGCCGAGATGGACTACGTCGAGGTCGAGGTCGGCGCGACCGGCTGCCCGGCCTGTGGCGAACCGTTCGACTCGGCGTTTATCGCGGCCGACACGGCGCTTGTCGGACTGGTGCTCGAAATGGACGTGTTCAACGCCGAATCCCCCGAACACGCCCAGCGGATCGCCAAGAGCGAGATCGGTGGCGCACTCCGGGACGTCCCGCTGAAAGTCGTCGAGGTCTTCGAGACCGAAGCCGACGAGGACGAAGCCGAAGCCGAAGCATAATCGGCGCTCCACTTGATTCGCCCGCCGCAGTAGCCGTGGGCTTTTTATATTACCTCTGGTAATTAGCGGATATGGACTTACCGACGCCACAGGACCTGCGGGAGCGCCGCAACGAACTCGGGCTAACTCAGAGCGAACTGGCGGAACGGGCTGACGTCTCTCAGCCCCTTATCGCTCGTATCGAAGGTGGCGACGTGGACCCGCGGCTGTCGACACTCCGGCGGATTGTGACCGCCCTCGAAGAGGCCGAAGGCGGTATCATCAAGGCCCGCGACCTGATGAACTCTCCCGTTGTTGGCGTCGCACCCGACGATTCCGTCCACCAGACGAAGGACCTGATGGACGAGAAAGGGTACTCGCAAGTCCCCGTCATCCGTGACGGGGCACCGCAGGGACTCATCGGGAACTCCGACATCCGCCAGCGGCCCGAAGAGAACGTCGGCGACCTTCCGGTGGCTGAAGTGATGAACGAATCTATCGCGACCGTCGAGCCCGACGCACCCATCGACGAAGTCGATGCTTACCTGAACCACAATGCCGCCGTGATGGTCGTCGAAGGCGGGGAAACTATCGGTGTCATAACCGAAGCGGACATCGCGCGTACGGTCAGCTAACTCCGATTCTCAGATGCGCGAACCGCGATAGTGACTCCGTAATGCCCGTAGGAGGGGCTTAAAACCGAAAACGGTGTCAGGGGTATATGTCTATTCTCACCAATGAGAGACGTATCGACATGCCCAATCCCAGCGACCCACTGTATGCCGAACTCGAAAAGGCCCTCGAGAACGCTGAAAGCGAAGCGGCCAGATACCACATCCGGCAGGCACTCCAGATACGGATCGCGGAGGAGACCGCCGGCAAAGACATCTTGTCCGCCTGATCGGTTTCTGTCAGCTCTTCGAACCGCTCAGTCGGTGAGTTCGAGCCCGTGAATCGCGACCGCCTCGTCTCCGTCAGCTACCGTCCCAATCACGCGAGCGTCCTCGCTTTTCTCGACGATCTCGTCGGCGTCAGCTTCGGGGACTGCGGCGACGAACCCAGTACCCATATTGAACGTCCGGTGCATCTCTTCGTCGGTTACCTCGCCTTCCGCCTGAACGAACTCGAAGACGGGCTGGGCCTCGAAGGGGTCCGTGATCTCGTACCGGTGACTCCCCATCCGCGTGAGGTTCGTCCAGCCGCCGCCAGTGACGTGGGCGGCCGCGTGCGTCTCGTTGGCTCGGAGCGGCTCCAGTACCTCACTGTAAATCCGTGTCGGCGTCAACAGTTCCTCGGCGATGGTTCTGTCGGGGTTCGGCGGGAACGGGTCGGTGTACTCGTGGTCCTGCGTGACCGCCTCGCGTGCGAGCGTGAGGCCGTTGGAGTGGATGCCGGAGGACGGCCAGCCGACGATGGCGTCGCCGGGTTCGGCCTCGCCGGGGAAGACGGCGTCTTTCGGTGCCAGTCCGGCGCAGGTGCCGGCGATGTCCAGCCCCTTGATGACGTCCGGCATCACGGCAGTTTCGCCGCCCACGAGCGCCACGCCGGCCCGCTCGGCCCCCGTCCGGAGCCCCGCGCCGATGTCCTCGCTCGTCTCCTCGTCCGGCGTCTCGACTGCGAGGTAGTCGACGAACGCCACCGGCTCGACGCCGGTCGCGATGAGGTCGTTGGCGTTCATCGCGATGCAGTCGATACCGATAGTCGAGTAGTCGTCGACGGCCTCGGCGACGAGGAGCTTGGTGCCGACCCCGTCCGTCGCGAGCGCGAGGTACTGGTCGCCGATGTCGACGAGCCCCGCGTAGTCGCCCTCGAACTCGCCGGCCGCGCCGATAAGCGCCTTCGTTGCCGCCTCGCTGGCGTCGATATCCACGCCCGTCTCCGCGTAGGTCAGCCCATCCGCGTCTTCCTCGTCCGTGTCGTCGGTCTCGGGTTCACCGTCGGTCATACCCGAGAGCGTGCGTGGCGCGGGCAAAAGAGCGTCGTTCCGGCGGAGCGTTGCGCCCGCTCAGAGAACGAACAGCGCGCCGACTCCGAGCAGAATCGACGGAACCGCCACGGCGAGAAACACCGGTGTGCTCCATTCCCGGACCGTTCGGCCGTCGAGCGGACCGAACGGCAGCATGTTGAAGCCGGCGAGCAGGAGATTGATCTGCAGGCCCATCCGCGCGACCTCCCAGAGGAAGCCGCCCGTACTCGACAGGAGCGCCGCGACGAACGGCACGAGGAACACGACGGCGAGCGCGAGGTTCGTTACCGGTCCGGCGACGGCGATGAGGCCGTGTTGCTTCGCCGTGAGACGGCCACGATGAACGACCGCGCCCGGCGCGGCGAACAGGAAGCCGACGAGGCCGCCCAGGACTGCGAACCCGAGCATCCGGTAGTCGGCCTTGAACGCGGCGATCTGACCGAAGCGGACGGCGACGACCTTGTGGGCCAGTTCGTGCAACAGGAAGCCGACGCCGACGGTCAGCAGGCTGACGGCGAACGTGCTGGCGATTTCGGCCGTCGACAGCCCGCCGAACTGGCCGAAGACGATGCGGCGGAACTCCCGTTCGAGGAAGAACGTAAACGCCAGTCCGAGCGCGAGCCAGGCGACGAGGAGGTCCCGGAGTTCGCGCTGGCTGAAACTGAGGCCGCCGACGGTCCGGCCTCCAGCGGTTCGCTGTCGGCGACCCGCCATCAGAGGACCCCCACGAGAATCTGCGTCCCTTCGCGGACGCCCTGCCAGAGCAGGCGCGAGACGCCCTGCATCCCGCCGATGTCCGACGAGATATACGGGATCAACACCGGGAAGACGACGTATGAGGCGATTGCGCTGCCGACGTTCGTCAGCGCGACGACGAGGATCAGCCGGAACAGCGGCACGTCGCGCATCTGGCTGACGAGGTCCATTACCGGCGACTCCTGGTCGTTGAGTATCTCGTTGAGCGTCGCGATATCGCTGATGTTGACGGAGATGTATCGCAGTTCGACGTAGCCCGCGAACCAGCCGGCGGCAAGCAGCGGAAACAGGCTCGTCAGCCAGCCGAACGCGCCGGCGGCGGCCGCACTCGACCAGTGTGCGCCGGCCACCTTCGCCAGTCCGCCGGCCAGTACGGCGTTGACGGCGACCAGCGCGACGAACAGCTCTAGCAGCACCGCCTGGCTCGCGCCACCGAGGATGAGCAGGCCGAAGAAGACGAGGAAGACGACGCCGAAGCCGTAGCCGACGAGCTTGTACAGTGAAAAGCGACGACCGCCTTCGGTTCCAGTGAGCGACTCCATCGGTGGGAGCGTCTCCGGGTCGTCGAGATAGCCCTGAATCCCCTCGCGGTGGCCGGCTCCGACAACGGCGAGGACGTGATAACCGGCCTCACGGAGGGCGATGAGCCGATGGGCGATGAACGCGTCGCGTTCGTCGATGAGCGCCTCCGCGCCGCCGGGGGAGAACTGACGGAACTCCTCCATCATCGCGCTGACGACATCAGTGTCGGTCAGTTTCTCCATGTCGAACTCCTCGACGTCGGCCTCACCGCGGAACCGGACCAACAGGGCGGCGATGGGAATCCCGATGCCGGCCGCGACGACACAGATGAGCAACAGCGTGTCGAGCAGGCCCTCGGCCGTCCCGCCAAGACCACCCGGCAAAACCGAAAGGGCACCGCTCGGAACGATGAACGGGCCACCGAAGGCCCCGGCGACGACCGCAAACAGCCCGCCGAAGACGGCACCGATGGTCAGCCCGACGGTCAACGGCGGCCCCATCTCGGCTGCGAGGCTGCCGACGAGCTTGAGTTTCTCGACGGCCGTCAGCCGCGCCCAGAACCGCTGGACGGTCGTCTGAATGTCTCGGTCGACGAGTGCGACGCCCAGACCGAGCCGTTCGGCGGTGTCGATACCCGCCTTCATGTCCGCACCCGGCTCGATGTCGAACCGGTCGCCCAGTCTGGTCTGGATGTACGACAGCATCCAGTACGCGAGGAACTGAAAGACGGTGTTCCCGCGAAGAAGATCGCTCGCATCGAGATCGTCAGGCGTTTCACCCTTGATCTGGCGATACCGGCCCTCGTCGAGTTCGACGGCGACGATATCGGGCTCGGATTCTTCGATCGCTGATTCCACTTCCTTGACGCTGTGCTCGGAGACGTGGGCGGTTCCGACGACATCGACGCGTCCCGCTCCTGACGGGTCCGGGAACTCGTCTGCCGCCGACTCCGCGTGTTCGGTCATCACCCGCGTTACACATTCGTTTCCTTTACCCTTGTCGGGTCCGGGTGACTGCCGAGAAACGGCGGTCGAAATCATGTTTGCGGCATTGTATGTTCCCGTTACGCGGCGAAGCTATTACCGACTCTCGTGTTAATACAGCCACAGATGCCGTGGTAACTACTGGACGGTGTCGGGGTTTGTAAATACGCAATAGATTTGCCGATTCAAAAGACTGATATGTACAGGGTCAAACTGTATCGGATATACGATGTATGACCTGACTGGATTCCAGCGGGACCTGCTGTACGTCATTGCAGGCCTTGACGAGCCCCACGGGTTAGCGATCAAGGAAGAACTCGAAAACTACTACGAGAGCGAAGTCAACCACGGCCGACTGTATCCGAACCTTGACACGCTCGTCGAAAAGGCGCTTATCGAGAAGGGCGAACGCGACCGCCGAACGAACTTTTACACGCTGACCAAGCGCGGCCAGCGCGAACTCGACGCCCGGAAAGAGTGGGAAGCGCAGTACGTTTCGGCATAGCCACGTTTTCGACGCCCGTCCGACAGACTCAACCCAGGTGCTGGCCAACCTCGCGCCATGCCGACGGTACTGGAAACCTATATCGAGAACCGCTGGATGGTTCAGCCCAACCACTCGAACCACCTGGGTTCGACTCACGGAGGGAACGTACTGAAGTGGATGGACGAACTCGGGGCGATGTCGGCGATGCGCTTTGCCGGCGAGACCTGCGTCACCGCGCGGATGGACCAGGTGAACTTCAAACGGCCGATACCTGTCGGTGACACAGCTCTCATTGAAGCGTTCGTCTACGACACGGGCGAAACGAGTGTCAAAGTTCGACTTCGAGTCGCCCGAGAGAACCTCAGAACCGGCGAGACTGAGTCGACAGCGGAGTCGTACTCGGTGTACGTCGCGGTCGACGAGGACAGGAACCCGGTTCCCGTTCCCGACGTGACGGCCGAGACTGACCGCGGGGAACGACTGCGACAGCGCGCCCTCGACGGGGAAGCGAACCGCTGATACTGTCTGCTGTACTCACGCAATGGATATTGCCACCTCGGAGTGACGACGACCGTCAGAGAGACAGCCAACAGTACGACCTTTATTCCGCTCCGCTGCCAACCACGACTATGACACTGGATGTCGAGACGCCGGAACGGCCGGAACTGTCCACCGGCGTCGCTGCCGACGAGTACGACGACGCCGAAGTACAGGGCGACGAATACCGGCGCGAGGAGCTCGCCGCGGCCCTCGACGACGGCGCGTGGGCGGAGGCCTTCGAGGAGTGGGCCGCGGACGCGTCGCTCGATGCCGACCAGTGGGCCATCGTCACGGATCTAGGCCTCATCGAGGAGTTCGATTTCTTCTGGGACTCCTTCGCGGGCCGTGTCGGCTACCATGCCCCGGGCTTGCCCGAGGACTGGCGTGAACGGGAGATTCACCCGGACATCGACTCCTGGGGTACTGTCTCAGGTATCAACGCCGGACTGACCGAGTTCGGACAGGTCGTCTGTGAGGTGCTGGCCGACGAGTACATCGACTGGGAAGCGGAGGAAGTCGGTGCGGACGACCTCCCGGACTTTTGAGCGTCGTATCGTTTGCACTACCCGGGAGTCAGTGTCGGTACAGCACACCCACGGCGTCGGTTGCGAATCGCTTCGGACAGCCCGGTCAGGGACCGGCAGCCTGATAACGACCCACGCGCTTGCACCAGATATGGCTGAAATCGTCACCCCACGCAAACGCGAGTGTGAGCGGTGTGGGCGGGTCGACGAGTGGGACCCAGAACAACACAGTTGGCGCATCGTCACCGACGACGACACCAAGCAGTCCGGCGACCCGCACTGCCTCCACGAGTGGGACATCAACGGCACGTTCAATCCGCTAGCCGAGTGAGCGCGGTACCGCTGCTGTCGGTTTTTTCGCGAGCATGGACCACTGCTAGAACGCGGCCCGTCGACGAAATCCTGTAAAAATTCTCAGTTGGACCGAACAGTCGGCCTGACGGTGACTGACCGCTGGGACTCCGTTATGCGCCCGCTTCAGCCGCGTCCTCGGTCATCGGGGTGCGCGATTCACCGCTGGTCTCGTCGCCCTGCTGAATCGTTATCGGCTCCAGTTCGACGGTTGCGGCGGAGTCGTCCTCGCCGATGACCTGTCCTTCGGTCACCTCGGTCGTGCCGGTAAAGCCGGTCCGGTTCCCGTCGTTGGTCCCGATTGCTGTGAACTGGTACTGAGTCTCGGCACGGACGCTCACGTTCGTGTAGCCCTCGTCGGTCCCCCAGTCGTCGTATCCGGTAGTCGAGTAGGGAACGGTCATCTCGAAGTTCCCGTTCTGGTCGGTCTGGGTCCGCTGGCGGTAGACGAACGTCTTGTTCGTGGCCGGGTTACGCATCTCCACGGCGGTCCGCACTGTCGTGTTCGCCGGTCCAGTCCCTTCGACCGTCGCACCGGGGACGCGCTCGAATATCTTCGTCCAGGCCGAGTGCCGGTACTGCGAAGTGTCTGGGAACGCCTCGGTCTCACTGGACCCAACCAGGCGGTAGTGCTCCATCGCCGGAACCCGCTCGGGTGGAGCGCCACCGTACCCACCGAGTTGTGAGGTCGTGTCCTGTTCGACGTACTGACGGGCTTCCTCCATGCTCTGGAACTGGCGAACGATCTGTCCCTGCCGCTGGCCCTCCGGTTCCTCTTCGTTGGTCGGCGCACCACGGTACTGGCCTCCTTGGCGAGTCTCCTTGTTCTCCCAGTCGATGACAATCGGTTGCGGCTCCGCGGCACTGCCGTGGAACCGGTACAGCCGAGTGACCATCGTCTCGTAGTAGGCCTGCTGCTGGAACGTCACCTGCTGGACACCGCCGCCCCGAGACTGGACGTACATTCGACTGTAGAAGTCACTGGCCTGCACCCCGTCGACGAATGCCGATGGAGCGAAAAACTTGCCACGGTAGGGGTCGTTCCCGTTCGTCTCGACCATCCGCCAGTCGACGGCCACGTACCGCGTCTTCGCGTCATCCTCGTCTGTGCTGTCGAGGACATCGTTCGCCCGCGTTTCGTTCTGTGCAACTAGGAACGGGGCAGCCGTGTCCGTTCCCTGCTGGAAGGGGTTCGCATTCGGGACGCGCTCGGCCCTGGTAGTAATCCAGTGCCCGTAGTCCCACCACGACAGGACGCCGTACTGCCCTTCCTGATAGTCGAAGTCCTCTTGTTGCTCGTACGTACCGTAGTAATCGAGCGTCGCGTCGCCACCGGAGCCGTACGCGCCCTCCGCAGGCGTGTTCCCTTCCATCCACTGCAGGCTCTCGTCCCAGCCCTGGATACTTGGGCCGGGGCCGGTCTCGCCAGCCTCGACCGGCGACGTCGTACCGAAGGCGAACAGCGGGACGACGATGACGAGGAGTACCGCGAGAATTGTTATGACCTGATAGTATTCGATCCCGTCGTCGGCACTGAAATCGAACCAGAGTATAAACCGACCGACGACCATCCCTGACAGCACTGCGATTGGCGCAGCGATATAGTACGCGAACCGCTGCTGGGTGAACGTAGCAAGCAGAATGAACAGCGCCCAGACGACGACGAGTAGCTCTTCGGCGGGGGCGTCGTCGGAGAGGAGCTGCTTTCCGAGCAAAAACAGGCCACCGATCGCCGCAACGATGACAGCGAAGCCGTGTGCGTTAAACAGAACGCCGGCGTCCCGCAGTGGGGCCGCTTCGCCGACGGTGCTGGCCGTTTCGCTGATGGAGAATCCGATGACCCGCATTACGTTTCGCGTAAAGAATTCCCACAGAGTAGGGGTCAAGACGGCCATCAGGACAGCCCCGATAGCGAGAATCCCGAACACGGTCGCAGGGTACACGTACCGGCCGTACTCGCGCTGCTCCATGAATCGGGCCAGCCATGCCATGAACACGCAGCCGAGGCCAACGGCCAGTGCCAGTCCCGGCTGTAGCAGCGACTGAGAGGTCGCTGTGATTTCAAGGACGGTGATTCGAGACGCGCTCACTACAGCGGTAGTTATCATCGTGATTGCGCCCGCGATGGCCGTGTGTTCCGGGCTGCTGTCGTGAACATACTCCAGACACAACCGGAGCAGGAAGAAGACACCGAGAATCCCGAGAAGGAGTACACCCGGCGGCCAAACCCAGAGATACAGGGCAATCGCCACACCGGCCAGCATGGACCAACTGATGGTGTCCCGCAATGCATCGATATCTCGCTCAAGGAACTGCTCGTAGATCGGCTTGTCCCGCGCGGCGACGCTGACAGCCACCATGACTCCGAGGACACCGAGTACCTGAAAGAGCGCTTCAGCGACGTGGTGGTCGGAGAAACCGACGAGGCTCCGTTGCAGGAGCCACCCCGTCGAGAATGCCATCACAGTAACTGCAGTTACACCGCCGAGGCGGCCGCCGAGTCGCCGTCCGATGAGGTACGTCGGAATCGCAACGAGTGTTCCGAACACGGCTGGCGCGAACAGGACCGTCATCGCGACCGTCTGGTCGCTGGGTGAACCCAGACCGATAATCAGGGCCACTGTCGCGATGATCTGGTCGAACAGCGTCCCGAACTGCCCGTTACTGGTTCCGTATGGGAAATTCGTCCAGGGGTCGAACGGCATCGTCGAGGGCCAGTTCTGGACCACGTACTGCGTCGAACGGTAGTGGTACCAGGCGTCGTTCCCGCTGAAGAGCACCTCGCCGTCAACGATAAAGTTCTGCCAACTCCGGACACGATTCCACAGCATGAACCCGAGCAGTACCAGGAGGACCGGAACGTGGTACCAGCGCTCGGCCCACTCCAGGGCGGACTCGAGTTCGGGGTTGTCGTCAAGATAGCCCCGTGATTGACTCATTGCACGGAAAAACTGCCAAGGCGCGCATAAGCCTTTTGACCTCTGTGCGAGCGCAGGATGGAAACGCCTAACAGCACCGGTGGCACACCACCGACCATGCGAGTCTCGGTCGTGCTCTGTACGCACACGATGGAGCGGTACGACGACTGCCGGGCGGCGGCCGAGAGTGTCTTAGCCCAGACCTACGACGACGTGGAACTCGTACTGGTCTCGGATGGTAACCAAGAAGTGTACGAACAGTACGACTCTGACTACGGCGACCGGGACGCTGTCCTGACTCACTGCAACGATGCAAACGTCGGACTGCTAGAGAGCCGGAACAACGGGGCCGAAGTCGCCACCGGTGACGTAGTCGCGTTCATCGACGACGACGCAATCGCCGATGAAGAGTGGGTCGCGGCGCTAGTCGATGCCTACGAACGACACGACGCCCTCGCGGTCGGCGGCCGAATGACGCCGGCGTGGGTCGCCGGCAAACCGAGCTTTCTCCCCGAGGAGTTCTACTGGCTCATCGGCGTCACCCACCGTGGCTTTGGCCCGAATGGCGACCCCGACGAACCCGGCGTCGTCCGCAACACCTTCGGCTCGAACATCTCCTTCGACCGGGACGTGTTCCTTGAACTGGGCGGCTTCGACGACGATATCGGCGGCCGCCAGGGCGAGAAGAACCTCCAGGGCGGGGAGACGGAACTCTGTGCGCGCTTGCGAACGGAATACGACGAGGGAGTGTACTACACCCCGGACGCGCTCGTCGCGCACAAGATATTCGACTACCGAACCGACCCCGGGTGGCTCGTCGACCGCGCGTTCTGGCAGGGGTACTCGAAGCGCGGCATGGAGGTGTTTGTACCGGAATCGACCGGCGAGGAGTCCGATTTCCTCAGCGACCTCCTGTTTCGGTTCCTCCCGTTACGTCTCCGTGGACTCGTCGAATCTCCGTCGCTCGGCGCAGTCCTGCAGCTGGTCTTCCTGTTTCTTCTCACCAGCAGTGTCGGCGTGGGATACCTTTACGGAATGTACGTCTGGAGATAGCACTGACCGGTCTACAGTACGACGTTACTCAACGTATCCAAGGTCCTGAAGTCGCTCTTGGACCTCTTCTGCCTGTTCGTTCCTTTCGACATGGGTATCAGTACCTGCTTCCGTCATCGATACACGTCCATCGGTGCTGGTAACGGTGTAGTCGTTGGTTGCGAGTCGGAGTGAAGCCGTATTGTGCCAGGGCGCAATTGTCAGCGTATACGACCTGGATTCTGATCGAATATCGATACCGTTCCACTCCTCGGGCGGATCTATGCCGGCTTGAGTAGCGATCATCGGCCCAATGTCGAGGAGACTACACCGATCTCCAGTAAGCGAAATATCGTTGCTGACAATGGGAACGGTGACCAGCTTATCGGCTGTTCGCCTGCGCTGTGGTTGATGATAGTAGTACCCCTCTTCCCCGAATTCATCGCCGTGATCTGAGGTGAATATGAACGTCGGATCACCATCGAGATCCATCAAAAGATCTTCAATGACGGTATCGACTCTTGAGAGGGCATTTTTATAGGCCGATGTAATCTCTTGGTGTTCGGAATCCTTGAGCGAGGACGGTGAAAACAAGGCTTTCCTATCGAGTGACCTCGAAATGGCGTCATCACCACGGCCATATGGCCGATGGCTACCCATTAAATGCACCCACATGAACCGAGGCCCAGTAGCTTCGTTGAACTGCTCTATTGCTTGCTCGACAACCGCTTTATCAGTCGGAAGATCGGACATTTTCGCATGTGGCGGAAAGAAGCGATGGTAGACTTTTCGAAGAAGATCAAACTGCCCGAGAATCTCCCGTCGGTTGCTGCCGCGATTGCCTGCATCAACGAAATTCTCGTACTTATCGAACCCCTGATTGAAATTGAACACTTCGTCAAGTTGTGGGCTCGGAGCTAGACCGATTGTCGTGTACCCGGCGTTCGACATGACTTCGGGTATTGTTGGTCCAGCTACAGCCGACTTCATCGTTGCCTGGTACTGACTAGACAGGAGGCCTGCTAGACTCGGCCTGGTGTAATGGCCGACTGTCGTTCCCGATTGTGTTGGGAATCCCGAAAGAAACTCCATCTCTTCGATGTAGTCATACCGGACCGAATCAGCTGTAATCAGCACGATATCGTTCATTTACTTGGGATTGACAGTCGGGCATTATATCCCTTCTTGAATCAGGTTTCGAAGTTTCAGGAACGGAGAGTATGAACGGCATATACGGCGCCACCGATAATATTGTTTATTACTCGGAGAATAAGCTGCATTACGACTCCGAACGTCAACGCGACACCGTCTCCGACTCCCACCGAAGTGAACAGATATAGATACGCGCTCTCACGCACCCCAAAGCCTTGGATTGATATCGGCAAAAAGAGGAAGAGTTCCACTAGTGGAATAAATACAAAAAAGTACACGAGTGGTATCTCAATCCCAAGCCCCAAGGCGACGACGTAGTTGCTGGCGATCAGTAAGACTCGGAACACGACCGAAAGTAAAAGTGCAATGACCACTGCTCGTTTGGCTTGACGATACTCGTACACTGCAGTGTACAATCTTTCAGCCCGGTTCCCGATGTCGAGCACTTGTATGTCAAAAATCGTTGTTTCTAGGACTGGACGTAACAGGTCAGTAAATAGCAATAGTGGTATCGTAATTATCCCGACCGCACAGCCGAGGAGTACCATATCTGCGATCCGAGTCGGAACTAGTTCGTAGCCAAATGCGACCGCAACCAAAACGATACACAAGATCGAGTAGAGGCCAGCAATCCGCTCAATCACGACAGAAGAAACTGATGCGGATCCGTCGTTTGTATCCGCATAGAGGTAGTACATCCGTGCAGTGTCTCCACCGATAATTGATGGGAGGAACGCATTGAAGAACTGGCCGATGTAGTAATAAACCCAAGCGGTGAGGAGCGTTAATTTTATACCTTTCACAGAAAGCAGAACTCGCCACTTCCAAGCGCTGAGGCCGACACCAAGAACACTTAGTCCAACAGCGATAATTAGTGTGACTGGCTCAAGCGTTTGGAGATGTTCAATGAGTGTGTCGAATCCGACTCTACTGATCACATACCAGAGTAGTATTACACTGATAGAAACGCGAAGCAAAGCCGAGAGGATGCTACGGATGTCTGTGTTTCTTCTTGACATACTAATACAGGGTGTCAGCTATAGGTCACTTGTTTTCCGCGCCACCGCCGATAACTACTTCCACACGGTAGGGGTCTCTCTCAATGTAGTGTAACTTTGTAATCATCTCCGCCAGAAATCCGAACATAATCAAAATAAGGCCAAATAGAACGAGTGCAACCGTTAGTACAAGTCGGGGAAGATTTGGCAGTAGCGGGACACCCAATACGTACTTCGAGAACACTGCATGAATCCCGATTAGCATCCCTATCCCAAACGAAACCAATCCGAACCCACCGAGGAAGTGAACCGGTCGGGTTGAGTACCGGTTCCAGAATACCTGAAACAAGAGGTCAACAAAGCCCCTTATGAGTCGTTTCGTGCCGTATTTTGAACTGCCCTCCGTCCGGGGGCGATGGTTAACTGGGATTTCTGTAATTCTGTAGCCCCGGTTGTACAATTTTGCCGGAATATACCGGTGACCCTCTCCATACAACTCTATTTCGTTAAGAGCATCTGACCGATATGCCTTCAGAGTACAACCGAAATCGTGGATATCTGGCCCGGTCCAGCGTGCCATCCGTGTCTGTATCGCGGATGGTATCGTCTTTGTCAACGGGTCGTTCCGGTCTCGCCGCCAGCCACTGACGCAATCATAGCTATCGGATTCGCTGTCCCCACTTATCAACATATTGAGGAGGTCCGGAATGTCTTGTGGGTCGTTCTGTCGATCAGCATCAAGAGTTACGATAAATTCGCCAGTTGCTTGTTTGATACCCGCGTTCAAGGCTGCACTTTGTCCAAAGTTGCGGGACAGTAATAATCCGAGAACGTTCTCATTGTGTTCTGCCAAGTCACGGATAACGCTCCTAGTACCATCGGTACTACCATCATCAACGATAACGATGTTATATGGCGAAAATGCCGGTTCGTCCTGGAATACTGACTGGATTTCCTCGATTAGTGGCTCGACATTATCCACTTCATTGTACGCTGGCAGTACAACGGAGGTTCGAACCTTGTCATGGTCTTCACCTGTGAATTCACTTGCGTTACCCCGTACGTCCTCTGTCGTCGCCATTATGTGATGCCGTGACTGTGATTCTTCAAGCAGGTTTATTAACAGTTGTCATTCACAGTACTGCCCACGATAGAAATCATATAGAGTCGTTGTATCGGTAGTTGTTAGTAATTGTCTTCTGGGGCTGGAGAATACTCAGTAATCTCAGCACGAAGAACAAGTTATGATAACCATGTGCAGAGGGTACTCTCGTAAAATCGCACAGACTATTACAGTCAGTGGGTAATCAAGAAGAAATGCCCTCTAATCTGTGGAACAGAATCAGTAAGTCGGTCCGACGTGAGCCGGTTGTCCCGATCATTGCGCTCGCTGCGTTCCTGTTGATGTTCTTCGGTACCTGGCGACTGCGGCCGCATCTGACGTTTCCGGACGAAACCGGCGCTATCGAACTCGCTCTCAGGATGGGATACGAGCAGAACCCCTTCATCGATAACTTCCGGAAGGGTGGGAACCTTCACCTCTACCTTCTGGCGCTCTCTTTTGTCCCGGTGACGCTGTACTGGCTCGTGACCGGACAGTTCGGCGACATCATGTCGGGCGCAGCTAGCGTCGGCAGCTCGCCGAGCTGGGGTGTGTCGCCTGATCTTCTCACAGCCTTCTACGACGTGCTGTTCGCCGGTCGGCTAGTATCTGTCCTGTTCGGTGTTGGGACTGTTGTCGTCCTCTATTACCTCGGTAGAGAACTACTGGACCGCCGTGCCGGAATCCTTGCGTCCGTTTTTCTCACGACTTCTGTCGGGTATGTCCTCACCGCCCACTACGCAACTGAGGACGTCCCGATGACGTTCTTCCTCATGCTCGGGTTCCTGCTAACGGTTCGTGCGTTTCATTCGAGAGAGACCAGAACGCTGTTGGCTGCCGCACTGGTCGCTGGCCTGGCAGCGTCAACGAAAGCAACGGCCGGGCTCCTCGTTCTTCCGATCGCTATCGTCATCATCGAACGCCACTGGGACGGGTCGAGGACCGTTGGTGAGTTCGTCAAAGCGGTTTGGAGGTACCCGACGCTAACTATACTCAGCTACGTCACTACAACGCCATCGATATTCGTCCATCCGGGTTCATGGGCCGACGAGATATCTCGATATATCTACCGAAGTACGAGCGATTCTGTTGCGTACAATTGGTCGGACCCGGGGTGGCTCATCCAGCTCGCACACCTCGCCGAAGGGCAGGGAATCATGCTATTCCTGTTTTCTATACTGTCCGTACTGCTTGTCATCGCCTTCCTCTTGCGGGGTACCCTCGACAGTGCGGTTTGGCTGTTGCTCGTCTATGCCATCCCGTACTTCATCGTCATCACGCAAGGGAATATGACACAGTTCCCTCGGGTAATGCCGCTCTTCCCGATTCTCGCGGTCCTCGCTGGTATCGCTGGCTCGGAGTTGAGTCAGTTCTCCCATCCGGTCCGTCTAGCCGGGATCGGACTTCTAACGCTTGTCATTGTCTTTTCTGGCGTACACACGACCGTTGGTGTCGCAGATATTAACGAATCACGTCAGGAGGCCACGGCGTGGACACACGCCAACCTAGATAGCTCCGACACTGTTGACGTGTACTCGCAGCAAGTGTATCTCCCAGAATTTCCAGACGAGACAACTGTGAACCGATATGAAATCCACTCCACCTTCCCCCGAGAAAACTGGCAGCCAGGGCTTGAACGTCTGGACTGTAACGCGCCCGAGTACGTCGTGCTCTCCAGTTACCACTACTTCCGCTTTTTCAAGGATCCGTCCGTGTTCCCGGATGTGACTGAACGCATGTCGGCGCTGTTTGCCGAGGAAGACTACGAAATCGTCCGGACGTTCGGTCCGCCGGTGAACACCGAACTCAGCGCGGAGCGAAAGTTCAGAGACAGCGCCGGACTTTCGTCGTTCCCCGAGGACGGAAATCCGACTATCCTCGTGATGAAGCGGATAGACGATGAACCGACCTGTTAATGACAACTATATGTCTAAATCACTCCCCGGGACCCGTTCTCTCCACCCACGGACACTACAGGGTAGCCAGCGAATCACCCGTGACACTGGGCGAAAGTGGCATCTATGACTGACGAATCGCTCCAGAGCGTCTGCGTCGTGACCCATCCCCTCGCCGCTGCTGGCGAGAACGCCACACGAAGCCTACTCGACATCCTGTCGGCTGTGACATCAGTCGCGCTCGTGACGGCTGACCTGCCGGCTGATTCCGAGATTCGCGACCGGCACGAACTCGTTGAGCTCACGCGAAAAGGCGCGGGCGACTCCGTCGTCACCGCCGCCGTCCGGTTCCTGCTGAACCAACTCCGGATGTGTCGCGTTATTGCTGACCGTGACGAAGACGTAGTCCTTTTTTTCGGCGCAACGTCGTACCTGCTTCCCATTATCGCGGCTCGGTTGCTCGGTAAAACGGTTCTCGTCGAACCCCGCGGCGACGTGCCGCTGACGCTCCGGCTGAACTGGGAACAGCAGTTGCCGGACCCGGTGGCTGCCGGGCTCGCCGGTGCCGTCCGTGCACTCGAACGAGCCGGCTTCGCCGCGGCTCACGGGGTCATCACGTACACGCCCGAGATGGCCCGCCAACTGGACCTGCATCCGGAATCCCCGACCGTGTATCCGATGGGGGCGCGCTACGTCCGGACGGACGAATTTCGCGTCCAGCAGCCCTACGCCGACCGCGACCGCGTCGTTGGGTTCCTCGGACGGCTCGACGAAGAGAAGGGCATCCGGGAACTCGCTTCTGTCGCCGCGGAACTACCTGGTGACGTGACGTTCCGGTTCATCGGCGACGGTGACCTCCGTGAGTGGCTGGAAACCGAACTCGCGTCTGAAATCGAACGTGGCGCAGTCGAACTCACCGGCTGGGTTGATCACGACGACGTACCCGATCAACTCAACGATCTCTCGCTGCTCGTGTTGCCGTCACAGCCGACGGAGGGACTACCGACGACAATTCTGGAGGCGCTGGCCTGCGGAACGCCGGTACTGGCCTCGCCGGTTTCGGGCGTTCCAGACGTTGTCCGCGAGGGCGAAACCGGCTTCCTGCTCGATTCACGGGAGCCGGCGGCGCTTCGACAGACAATACTCGATATTCTGGACCGAGACGACCTCGACAGCATCAGCGAGAACGGACGCGATCGAATCGATACCGAGTACAGCTTTGAGGCGGCCTGCGAGCGGTACAGGTCGATACTTGTGGCGTGCAATCGGTAGGCGCTACACCATCTGTAACACGCGCTCTCTGATTTCGCGGTCCGTTGCCATGCCGAGACCGTACGCGACGACGCCGAGTGCGACTAAGCCACCAAGCTTCAAAAGCGTCGATGGCGGGAAGATGGTTGACGCCGCGTACACCACTGCGCCCATCATTAACGCTGTGACCGTCTGCCTTCCGAGCGCCCGCCAGTTTGCTGTCACAGTGATGAACCGCCGGAGATACGCGATCTGAATGACGAGCGCGATGCTGACTGTCGTTATTGTTGCCGCCGCTGCACCGAACGATCCGAGTTCCGGGACCAGTAACAGATTGAGTACAACGTTTGCAACGAGGGTCAGCGCTGCCGTCCGGAATACGAGATTCGGGTGGCCGATCCCCGTGAGCGTCCGCTGGATCAGGATTCTCGGGGCCTGCAACAACTTCTCCGCCATCAGGAGGATGAGGATTAACCCACCCGTGTCGAAGTCATAGACGAGTTGCATGAATGGATCGGCGAGTATCGCTACACCGACTACGGCGGGGATGACAAGCAGGAGACCATATGTGAAGCCTTCGCTTAGGGCCGTTTCAATGCGACTGTACTCATTGCGTGACGCCCACTCGCTGATAGATGGAAACACTGCCTGGCTTAGGGCTTGGCTAGCCATTACTGCGACTACACTGACCTTCCAAGAAGCCTCGTATACGGCAACAGCGGTCTTTGACGCGAAGTATGCCAACACGAGCGTGTCTGCCCAGTTGTATGCTAGGGAACTCACACTATTGAATGATGTATACTTCGAGAAACTCCAGAGGTCTCTGACAGTTTCCCAAGTTGGGATAGATAGCGTACTTGATAAGGCGAAGTAAAATATGACAAACTTCACGACAACTCCAATCAAGACACCATATAACAGAGCAAATATCTTCAACCCGGCTATGATTAGCGCGATACTTGTTACTATACGAATTACTTCACCAAAGAGTTCGATAAGAGAGCTAAGCGCCACTCGCCCTTCACCACGAAGGGCTGCTCCGGTAAGCCATCTCCCGGTACTGGAAATAATAAATACAATCAGTAAGGGTACGGCCGCCACACCAATGTATTCGTCTACATAGCCTTCAAGTACGAACAATCCGAGAGACATAATTACAATTGGAGCGAGTGTTATGAGGTATCCTGCAGTCAAGTACGACCCACGCTGTTGAGTTGTCGTTTCGCTGATTCGCTTCTCTATCCCTGTATCGACTCCAAGCCGCGCTCCGGTCATCAGCACGCTCGTGACCGCATCAAAGGTGAAAAAGATTCCAAGAACCGTTCCTCCGAGAGTTTGAGCAAAATATGCGGTTCCAACAAAACCAATTAGACTCAGTACGATATTACTGGCGTATATAACAACACTTGACCGGTCGATATCCATCGATATCTGTGGATTTCTTCCATATGTTTATTATTCTGTCCTTATTAAAACAACGAGGGTTCTTAGCGATGCTAGATGTTGTCACTCAACTCGACTCTCCAATTGTACCGTATTTAATTATCCAGGCCTGGACAGGGTGCCATTTCAAAACATTCATTCGACCACCAAATCAACACAGTACAGATGAGCTTCTCTGATTGGTTTTTTGATACAGTGGACCGCCTACAATCAGATCCTTCTCCAAAGAATCTCGAGATAGCACTCAGAAAGTTATGGGCCGGCTTGCTCGGGAGATTCGCTCCAAAGCAACAGGAAGGGCAGGTGGTTTGGGACGAAGACTGGGATATATTGGTCATCTTGGACGGATGCAGGGCTGATGCCATGGAAGAAATCATACAGGGAACTTCTTATCAATCTCTTTTTGCTGATAGCAAACTCGAGACGCGCTGGTCAGTCGGCGGTACCAGCTCTGAATGGATCAAAAAAACGTTTAATGAAAGACATTCAGCAGAGATCCAAGAAACCGCATATATCACAGGCAATCCATATACGGACCAGATACAATACGATGAGTTTTCAGAGTTCACTCATTTTGGGATCGCCAGTACGGAGTATGATATTCGGACGGTTTCGCCTCGGAAACTGACTGATCACGCGATTAACACTTGGAGAAAACGCGACGAGAAGGGCGTTGATAGAATGATTGTTCATTATATGCAACCGCATGCACCCTTCCGGTCGCGACCAGAGTGGTTTCGTGAATTCAAGGGCACAAAGAAGTTCGGTAGCAAAGTCTGGTGGCGCCTCTGTGATGGCACCGTTTCGCACGATGACTTCTGGACTGCATATATTGACAACCTAGAGTGGATACTGGAAGAAGTTAGTATCCTCTCAACGTCTATTGATGGCTCCATCGCTCTAACCGCTGACCACGGCAATGCAAAAGGTGAATGCGGGGTATATGGCCACCCGAAAGGAGTTCCGGTCAGTGCTGTAAGAGAGGTCCCGTGGATTACACTAGACGGGATAGATACTGAGGAATATACCCCTGAGTATAATGTCTCTGATAGCGGCGGAGATGATCAAAAGCCTGCCCGTGAATCGCAACTTGAAGCCTTAGGTTATAAGTGATAATCATATCTGAATACACTCCATGGCTATCTGGCTAGTAGAGAGACGACAAGAATAACTGTTAATTCCCCCATCTCCCACCATCAGTATGCCGCGAGTTCTCATCGGACCGACCAAAACAGACATTCATAACAACGAATACGGGAAGAGTTACAATCTCCTGAATAACCTGTACGACGATAATTTTACTGTCGATATATACACGAGATCAGTTTCTGATACTCTTAGACCGGAAAACGTTACTGTGTATCCGCTTGGGGGCTCTAACAGGATCTCGTTCTATAGTTATTTGTATTATAGACTTTTAAGAGAACTTCGGGAGGGATCTGTTGATATATATCACCACATGAATCTCAGCTACAGGTGGTTCAATCCAATCCTCGTTTCAGAGCTTCATGACAATGTTCCTGTCGTCGTTGGACCGTGCCAAACAGGGCATGCCATCATGGCTGAGGAATTCAATCGGATGCTTTCTTCTTGGGTAGGGAGAAACCTTCCGAGGCCATTTACCGATCCACTTCACACAATTGTTGACGCGACTCGCGATGTAATCCTTGATCCACCTCGGATGGATTTGTTCAAGCGAACGCTTGACGCCGCAGACCGAATTGTGGTTGTCGATCAAGAAGCCTACGAGATGTATGCTGACCTCGTTGACGAATCGAAGCTCCGGACGATCCCGCTGGGCGTTGATCCGGACGTCTTCGAGTACAGTGAACCGGACGACTCACATGAACTCGTGGCCATCGGTAGCCTTCGGGAACGGAAAGGCTATGATATCTTGATCGAAGCACTTGATCAAATCCAGCAGGAATATCCCGAAGTCCAGCTCCACGTCTTTGGTGACGGGCCGCAAGAAGACGAATTGGTCGCTCAGGTCAAGCATCTCGATCTAGACGAAAACGTCACGTTCCACGGGTATGTTGACCAGTCTATTGTCCGAGAACACTTATCCCGAGCACGTGCCTTCGTCCACCCTTCTCGGTCAGAGGGCTTTTCCATGGTCCGTCTGGAAGCCATGTCGACCGGCTGTCCAGTGGTCGTTACCAATGTTTCTGGAGCAAACGAAATGGTCCGCGACGGGGAGGAGGGCTTTGTCGTTCCGACAGAGGAACCGGAACCAATCGCAGACGCCGTCACCACCTTGCTCTCCGATTACGAACTCACGAAACAGATATCCAGACAGGCACGAGACCGTGTTGAGGAGAAGTACGACTGGCGGAAAATCGCGGAGGAGTACCTCGACCTGTACCGTTCGCTGTCTGGCTAAGGTCGTACCGCCGTCTATCGCGTGCATCGAAAGGTCTTAAGCCGTCGACTGAGACGTTCAGGGTAGATATGGTCCTCGTAGTGCTGGGTATCGATGCACTCGACCCGGAACTAGTAGACTCGACGGCACATCCGAATTTGACGCTCGCTGACCACCACGCTATCGAGACGATCAGGAGCGTCGAGGGCGGCCCCAGCACGCACGAACTCTGGCCGACGATCATTACCGGGCTCAGGCCCCCGGAACACGGCATCACGCTTGACGACGGCGTTGCCTGGGAGAACCCCGTCCTCCGGTTCGGGAGTGCTGCCGCGGACTACCTTCTCCCGTCGGGGCTGCAGACGCGTCTCGGCGCGTGGCTACTGAACAACACCGAACAGGACGCGTTCCGGATCCCGGCGACCTACTACGAGGAGAACGGCCTGTCGACAGTGTTCGACGGCCGGGAGGCGGCTCCAATCGGCATCCCCAACTACGTCATCGACCCGGACACGGAGGACCGCGAACACAGCCTCCGGCGGAACCTCGGCGACCTCTTCGAGCGCGACCTCGAAGCAAAAGGCGGCCACTCGTCGACAGACCCGGCGCTGTTCTACGAGCAGTGCCTCGAAATGTCGATGGTTCGCCTCGCTCGCGCACGTCGGGCGCTCAGAGGTGGGCGACACGAACTGGTGTTTGCATACACGAGCGGGCTCGACCTCATCGGCCACGTTGCGTACGAACAACCGTCTCTACAGGACCGCGCCTATGAAGAACTCGACGAGTTCGTCGGCGAGGTTCGAGACGACCTCGGTGACAACGACGAGCTACTGCTCGTCAGCGACCACGGTCTGCAGGACGGCGTCCACACCGATGAGGCGATGGTTGCGGGGACCGACGCAGCCATGGTCGACGCAATCGAGAGTGTCGTCGACGTCCGGGCGGCTATCGAAGCCGAACTCGACGAAACAGACCACACGTCGACACCGCAGGTGACGGCGTCGGACGACGGCGACCGGTCGGGGGAGGAAGTCAAAGAGCACCTCGAAGATCTCGGGTATATGTAGCCATGTCGGGCGATCCAAACATCTTGCTGGTCATCCTCGACAGCGTCCGTGCACAGAACCTCAGCGCCTACGGCCACGTCAACGAGACGACGCCGTTTCTGGACTCGTTCGCCACAGGGCGGGCGACGCTGTACGAGCAGGCCCGAGCGCCTGGTGCGCGGAGCGTCACGAGCCACGCGAGCATTTTCTCCGGGTTACACGTCGAAGAACACGGTGTCGTCTCGGCGGGGCATCGGCTCGACCCGTCGGCGTCAGTCTTCGCACAGCTGCGAGAAGACGGGTACAGCACCGGCGTGTTCACCGAAAATGACTGGCTGACGGCCGTCGATGTCGGACTCCGGGACGGGTTTGACGAGATCGTCGGGGCGCGGAACGTCCCGTTCCCGGGCGCAGTCAACCCCCACGAGTTTGTCTCGAACGAGGGACGGGGACAGTACGCGGAGTTCGTCAGACTCGCGCTGACAGACGACGCGCCGCTCCGGTCGCTGGCAAACGGTGTGGCGACGAAACTCCAGTCCGATTACAAGCGGTTCCTCCCGGATAGCGTCAGAGCATCGACGCCGGCGGACGTCTACGTGGATTCGCTGCTGGACTGGAGCGACCGACAGGACGGGCCGTGGGCGGCGTGTCTCAACCTGATGGACGCCCACATTCCGTACGAACCGATGCCGGACTACGACCAGTGGGGGGGCTCGGAGGCGTCGTCGTTGCAGGCTTCCTTCGAGGACCAGAAGTGGGACTTCAACGGCGGACACCGTCCGTGGTGGCAGAAGAAGGCGGTCGAGTCGCTGTACGACGGGGGGATTCGCCAGATGGACGCGGAACTCGAACGGCTCGTTTCGTCGCTCGAACGGCGTGGTGAGCTTGATGACACGCTTCTCGTCATCACGAGCGATCACGGCGAGGGCTTCGGCGAACAGAGCGACGTTCGGCCGGGTGTCCGGGTCGCCGAACACGGCGTCGCGATTCACGACAGCGTACTCCACGTCCCGCTCATCGTGCGCTATCCGGGCCAGACCGAGTCTCATCGGGTCGACCGTCCCGCGTCGCTGGTCGAATTTCCGCGGGTCGTGAACCGGCTTCGGGCCGACGATCAACAGACTGCCGGCTTCTGTCCCGACGGACCGGTCCTCGCTACTGCGGTCGGCCTCGACGAGCCGCTGCAGGAACGCGCCGGTGCGTACGTCGGGGACCTGTCGCCGTGGACCGCCACGTCGCGAGCGGTGTTCAAAGACGACAGTGAGGGAGTTGTCAAGTACTGTACTAACCGCGACCGCGCCGCCACCGTCGTCAGCCGCGACGCCCAGACGTCGTACAAAGTGTCCGACGGCGGTGCGGAACACGTCGACAGCGCATTCGAATCGATAGAGGAACTCGACGTCAAGACGGCGGGCGAGGACTTCGACGACCTCGACGACGGGACGTACCAGCGGCTGGAAGACCTCGGCTACGTCTGATGGGCCGTTTCGACGCTCTCGTACTCCCAGATCAGATCGAAGTACCGCTTCATCCCGGCGACGAACGACCCGTTGTCCGTAATCGCGGCCTGGCGCATGTGGTTGGGAACGTCCGGCTCCTCGACCAGTAGAATCGCCTCGCCGCTGTCGTAGTCCATGCTCGGGTCGACGAGCGTGCCGCGCCAGGGGAGTTTCTCCGTGCTGAACCGCAGGTCGACAGCGGGGAACTCCGCCGTCAGCCGCTCGACGATGTCAGCCTGGATGGCTGCCTTCTCCGGTGGGAGTTCGTCGGGATGCAGGAAGAGAACGCTGACTTCGACCCCACGGTCGAGTGTCTTGGCCAGTGCACGCTCGACGTTGTCGAGGTAGGCGAAGCTATTGGTGATAACCCGAAGCGTCTCGGCGGCGTCGTCGTATAGCCGTCTGGTCTCGCGTTCGCTCGGTTCACCCACGTCGACGACGTGGAACAGTTCGGCCGTCGGCGAGATGTCCTCGCTGGCGCGGTCGAACCGCGGTTCGTACTCGGCGAGGAACGCGTCGCGGTAGGAGTCGATGTCGGCGGCGAACGATTCGTATGACTGTCTGTGGTTCTCGACTGCCCGGTCGAGGATTTCGCCGGGCGATTTCGGCTGGTATTCCTTGGGACGACCGGGAATCACCTTGATGAAGCCGCGGTCGGACAGCGCCTCCAGCACGCCGTAGACGCGGGCCTTCGGGATGCCGCTCGCTTCAGCGAGATTCGGGGCCGTCGTCCGGCCGAGCGAGAGCAACTGTTCCAGCGCCGTCGCCTCGTATTCGGTCAGCCCGACCAGGTCGAACACGTCCGCAGGGTCGCTCATACACGCTCATGTGTGGCAGGGGATGTAAAACGCGTCGCCCATCGCCGGAACCTATTAGTGGGTGGCTGTGAGTAGTTACTCGCAGAGTGAGTAACATGACTGCGACATCCCAGACCGAAGAAGACGATCACCTGGCAGACATCGAAGACGGCTGTGGCTGCGCGGAGGTCTGGGAGCACATGAGCGAGCAACGCGACGACTGACACGGCTGTTATCAGTTGCTTCCGACTGTCGCCGCTTGCTTGCCGATGACCGCGGGAAGTTAAAACAGAATCCGCACGCGGCCAGACCCGCATTTATTTGCCTTCGCGTGGATGACGTTGAATCAATGGCCGACCGAGACGACGTCTGTATACTGTTGCCGACATTCAACGAGGCTGAGACTATCGAGTCGGTCGTGTCCGGGTTCCGCGAGCAGGGCTTCGACGACGTCCTCGTCATCGACGGTGGGTCAACCGACGGGACACAGGACATCGCCGAATCGGCCGGCGCGCGGGTCGTCGAACAGTCCGGCTCGGGGAAGGGGCAGGCCGTCAGGGAGGCGGTGACGCGCCACATCGAGCAGCCGTACGTCCTGATGGCCGATGGGGACGCGACCTATCGGCCCGACGAGGCGGACAGGCTCCTCAAGCCGCTGTTGTCGGGTCAGGCTGCCCACGTCATCGGGAACCGGTTCGCGGATATGCAACCCGGCGCGATGACGAAGCTGAACCAGATCGGCAACCGCATCATCAACAGGGCCTTCGAAACGATTCACGGACGGGACCTCACCGATATCCTCTCGGGGTATCGAGCGTTCACGCGACAGTCGTTCCAGCGGAGTTCGCTGACGGCGTCGGGCTTCGGTATCGAGACGGAGATGGCCGTCGAGTGTGTCAAACATAACGTCTCGACGGCGGTGGTGCCGATCACCTATCAGCCCCGACCAGACGAGTCCGACACGAACCTCCGTCCGTTCCGGGACGGCGCGACGATCATCCTGACGCTGTACCAAATGGCGAAGACGAACAATCCGCTGTTTTACTTCGGAAGCGTGGGCCTCGGGAGCACCGTGGTCGGGTTCCTACTTGGAGCGTACGTGGCCTACGACTGGGTCGTCAACAGTATCTCACACGAGGTGATTGCCGTTGTCGGCTCGTTCGCCATTCTACTGGGGATTCAGCTCCTCATGTTCGGCGTCTTATCGGATATGCTCGTGGCGGTGAATCGCGAGCAGACGCGCCGGTTAGAGGACATCGCAGTCCAGCTCACACACGAGAGCCGTAGTCGGCCGGTGGATGTGTTCGACGACCAGCGGGTCGGCGACGCAGAGCACGGCAAGAAGGGCGACGCGGAAGACACCGGAGACAGCGACATAGAGACAGAGCCGGCGGTGTCCTCCCACAGTTCCGACGAGTAGCTCAGAACGGGACCAGCGCGCGTAGCTGGGAGAGAATACTGTTTCTGGTGGCTTCCCGTTTCCGTTCGAATATCGGATGAAGGTCGTTGAGTAGCTCCTGCTCGTTGTCGAACTCCGTGGCGGTCGTCTCCTCGAGTGCCTCGGCGACGGTCATCGAGTGGCCCGACGCGTCGAACGGGACCGCGATGTGGCCGGCGGCGTCCCGGACCTCCCTCGCCGTCGCGGGATACTCGATGTCCACGTCCGACAGGCGGGCGTCGAGTGCCGCGATACCGAACTCGATGACGTCTGGCTCGTCGCTGTTATCGGCTGGTGGCCGTACTCCCATTGGTAAAGCGATGGGGCCGGGGGATAGAAAAGTCTGCGTTGTCGGATCAGCTCTGGCAACCGGCCAGCCACTCCTCGGCCCAGTCCTCGATTTCGTCGAACACTGGACAGAGGGATTCGCCCTTGGGCGTGAGCTGGTAGTACGTCGCGACGGGGGCGTCCTCTTCGAGCCGCCGGTCGACGAAGTCCATCTCCTGGAGGTCGTCGAGGACCCGCGAGAGGGTTCGGGAGCTGGCGTCGGTGGCGCGCTTGAGTTCGTTGAACCGCTGTTCACCGTTCTGGAGTTCGTGGAGCACGACCAGCCGCCAGCGCGACCCGATCTGTTCCAGCGACTCGATGACGGCACACGGCCCGCTCTCTTCCTCCTCGTCCGCGGTGGTGAATACTTCAGATGACATCGGTGCTACCTGGTATCTTCCTTGTCCGGGAACGTACAAATAGGTTCGCATACGAACCAAGTAACGTAATGAAACTACCAATCGCGGTTCGACAGTCTCGTAGCGAAACCACTCCTGTACCGGCGGTGAGCGCCTGATGGCGTTCGAGTCCGCTGGTGCGGGCGAACTGTTCCTGCTGGGACGAATCCTGTTCGGCGGCGTCCTCGCCTTCATGGGCCTGAACCACTTCCAGAGCGCTGAGCAGATGGCCCCCTACGCGGAGGCAAAGGGGCTCCCGGCACCCGTGGCGTCGGTCTACGGGAGTGGCGGGTTGCTCCTCGTCAGCGGCGTCCTCGTCGTCATCGGCGCGTACCCCGTTATCGCGGCCGGGGCGCTGGCGACGTTCCTCGTCGCCTCCGCCGTCACCATGCACGACTTCTGGGCGGTCCCGGACGACCAAGTACAGGACGAGATGACGCAGTTCCTCAAGAACGTCGCCCTCGCCGGCGGCGCGCTGTCCCTGCTTGCAGTGGCCGGCACGTCGTGGCCGTACAGCGTCGGTATGTCCCTGTTTTGAGGTGACGCGTTCACTGGCTCGGGTTGCCTGACACCGACCCGTTCCCTGTTTGTCACTGTTGGAGAGTGACACCTGCCGCCATCCATAAGCCGTCCCGTACCTGAACTGTGCATGAATGATGCAGTCGCTGCCGACGCCGGCCATGCCCGCGTGGCTCCCGTGGCAGGAAGCGGTCGTCCTCATTGTGGTGCTCGCCGTCCTCGTTGCCGTCCGCCGCCTGTCGGCCGCGCGACCTGGCGACGGCGTACGGGCGCGCCTCTTCCTCGGCGTTCCGTGGGGGACGCTGCTGACGATGGCCGGCGTCCTGGCGGTGTATCTGTTCCTGCAGGGCGCGTGGTGGCACCCGCGGAACCCGCTTGTCACGCCGTTCCGGACGTGGTCGTACTTCTACCCGTTCGGGATGCTCACCGGGGCGTTCACCCACGGCAGTCAGGGGCACATCACGGGGAACCTCATGGGCACACTGGTGTATGGGACGGTCGCGGAGTACGTCTGGGGACACTACCCTCGCAAGCGCGGGGTGCAGACCTTCACGTCGCTGCGGACGAACCCGTTCGCCCGGATTCTGGTCGTTCCCGTCGCCATGTTCGTCGTGGGCGTGTTCTCCGCGGTGTTCGCTATCGGGCCGATTGTGGGCTTTTCCGGCGCGGTGTTTGCCGTCGCCGGGTTCGCGCTCGTGACGCGGCCGACGCTGTTTCTCGGCGCGTTTCTCGGGAACCGCGTGCTCGACCTCCTGTATTCGGCGCTTCGCTACCCCGTGTCGACGGCCTCGGGTCAGACCCGGTTCGTGACGCCGTGGTGGTCCAACATCGCCATCCAGGGCCACGCCATCGGCATTCTGGCTGGCGTCATCGTGGCCCTCGCGCTACTGTGGAACCGGGACGAACGCCCCGACACGCTCCGGGTGTTCTTTGCGACGCTCGTGTTCGCCGTCGCCCAGGGCCTGTGGGCGGTGTATCTCCCGCTCGGCGGCGGCCGGTTTCGGCTGTTCCGCTGGGCCGGGACAGCGCTGGTGTTCGTCCTCGCGCTCGTCGTCGCAGCGGCGACCGTCGGTTCTGACCGGAGTTTTCGCCCTGGATTCGATCGTCGCCCGGCCTCACTCGCAGTGGTGGTCCTGCTCGTCGTCCTCGGCGCACTGAGTCTCGCGGCCGTCCCGACGAACGTCGTCGACCTGCAGGACGACCAGCTCCCTGAAGGCGGCATCGAGGTCAGAGACTACGTGGTGACCTACGACGAGAACGTGCCCAACGCGTACTTCGAGAGCATCTGGGTCCCAACGCAGCGGGAGGGGGCGAGCGTCAACGCCAGCGGTGTCATCGTTGCCAGCGCGGAGCGTGAGGTCTGGATCGCCGCCGTCCAGCCGGGCCAGCTCGCCGTTGACGGTCAGGAGCGGGTCACAGTCGGCGGGCCGACCTGGCGTGAATCGGTGTACGCAAACCGGGTGGACTGGTCGGTACTCGGCAACGACAGCGTCTATCGGGTCCAACTCAGGCGTGAGGGCGGCCAGCCCCGGACGGCCTACACCTCGGAGCCGTCGACGGCGGACGTGATACTGGATGGGCGGAACGTGACAGTGGCTGCCCAGCAGAACGGGTTCGACGTGAGCGTAACACGGGGGAACGAAACGGTCGGGCAGGCACCGCTCCCGGCGAACATGACGCAGACGCGGATCGGCGGGCTGACCTTCGAGCGGAACCGCTCACGGCTGTACGCAGGGACAGATGGCACTCGCGTCAAAATTGCGGAGCGTCGCCAGCAAGCGGCGCGGAACTAGGTCCAGTCGATGCGGTACACTTCCGCGGTGATCGCCTGCCGGTCCGACTCGTGGAACTCGAACTGTCGCGGCAGGTCGAACTCCGTCTCGAAGGCGTGGGTCACCTCGCCGCCGTTGTCGTCAGTGAAGGATTCGACAAACGATTGGCTTCCGTCGTTGTGAATCGAGTACGAAACGCCCGCGATGGACGCGGCAGTTTCGAGAAACCGTCGGTCAGCGTGTTCATTGTCCGACTGTGCGCCAAAGGGCGGATTCATGACGACAGTGGTTTCCTCGACAGGAGGTGCCAGCGGGGCCATGGTGGCATCTGCTCGAACCCACGACACTGGCGTCGTCGACCCGACCTTCCGCTCGTTTTCGCGCGCCGTCGACAGCGGTGCAGGGTCGATATCTAGCCCGACCACCCGCGCCGGCGACCGCAGCGCTGCACCCAGCGCCAGCATCCCGGTGCCACAGCCGAGGTCGACGACCGTCTGTCCCTGGATATCGTCCTGGAGGTCCGCAGTATGGACCAGATGCGCCGCCAGGTCCGGCGGTGTCCGGTACTGTTCGAGACTGGCCCGTGGGTTGTCGAACCCGGCGACAACGGCGAGTTGCTGGGCGAGCGCACTCTTTGTCGGCATTACTGGAGATACGCCCGATTCATTCAAAAACGTTTGGAAATGCCCAGTAGTTATTCCGATGGAAGTGCGACGACGAATTCGCTGCCGCCGAGGTCGCTTTCTTCCACCCAGATGTCGCCGCCGTAGCTGTCGACCATCACCGACACGAAGTAGAGTCCGAACCCGGTCCCCGTCGACTCGGTTCCACGCTCCCCTTTCTCGAAGATCGCCTCGCGCTGTTCGGGCGGTATCCCGGGGCCGTCGTCCGCGATGCGAAGGTGGACCATCGAGTCGACGCGTTCCGTCGTCACCTCGATTGTGGTGCCTGAACCGCCGTGTTCGACGGCGTTCGTCAAGATGTTCCCGACAACATCGTCGAGGAGGTCGTCAGCCACGACCTCGATGCCGTCAGGGATGTCTGTTTTGAGTGTGCAGTCCTCGTCCATCGAGGCCGCTTTTCTCGTGGCCCCTTCGACGACCGGCCCCAGTGCGATCGTCTCTGCCTCGGTCAGGCCGTCGTCAGACATCGTGCTCAGCACGCTCCGGACCTTCTGTGTGAGGTCGACGATATCCCGACTCCAGTCCAGAATCGTTTCGGCGTACGTCGCCTGTGTCCCGCCGAGTGCGTCTGCAAGCGTTTCCGCACGCGCTTCGATGACGGTCATCCCGTTGAGGATATCGTGTCTGAGGATGCTGTTGAAAAACTCCATCTGCTCTTCGCGGCGCTTGAGATCCGTGATGTCTGTCCCCTCGACGATTATTTTCTGCACGGTACCGTCGACCGCTACTGGTCGGGCCACGACAGAGGTCGAGATCCGCTGGCCGTCTGCGCCGATATGCTCGGCCTCGAACCTGACCATCTCACCGTCCATCGCCCGCTCGACAGCATCCTGGCAACGGTACGCCACTGCCTCACTGTGGTTCCACCAGGGCGTGTCCCAGAACGGTTCCCCGAATATGGCTTCGTCATCAGCATCGACGAACCCGAGCGCTGTTTCGTTCGCTCTGAGGAGGTTTCCGTCAGCGTCGAGGATACCGATGAACGTCTCCGGTGAGTTGAACGTCGCTTCCAACAGCTGCTGGCTCTGCTCGCGTGTGTCGACAGCTAGCTCGCGTTCGATCTCCGCTTCGACCCACTGCGTGAGATGCTCGAACAGCGTCTGTTGCCAGTCCGAGAACTCCGAAATCGCCTCGTTGTCGTTGACGAAACACAGCGTTCCGTACTCCGCCCCGTCCGCCCGAAGCGTCGTGCCGACGTACGCCTCCAGTCCGAACCGCTCGTAGGCGCGGTCAGTCGACATTGACTCGCTCGCGTTGGTGACGATGTGTATCCCGGATTCGTCGAGGGTGTGTCTGCAGTACGTCTCGGAAAGTGGTGTCTCGTCCCCCGGCGTAATCGTCGAAGACAGGCCGCTACTGGCGACGATTGTGTGTTCGTCGCCGGAGACGACCGCGATATGCCCGTTCGGAAACCCCAGGTGCTCTCGACCGACGTCCAAGACTGGCTCGACACGCTCCCGAAACGAGGTCCCGCTGGCCGCCATCGCTGCAGTGAGGTCCTGCATAGCTGCCAGATAGCGATCTCGCTCCTCCGAGTCGCTACCCTCGGGACAGTCCAGCGGATCATCCATAGCAGGTGACTCGGTCTCCCGGGAGTTGAAGATTCGGACCCGTTTCTCAGGAGCTGAAATGCACCCGAGCGATGACGGTGTGACAAGCAGCCACCCCTACAGAGTCGCGTGCGGGAGTTCGACGTAAAACGCTGCGCCACCGAGGTCGCTGTCCTCGACCCAGACATCGCCGCCGTAGCTCCGGACCATCGTGGCCACGAAGTAGAGGCCGAAGCCAGTACCGCCGGACTCAGACCCTTTCTCGCCACGTTCGAAGATGCGGCGGGCCTCGCTGTTCGAAATCCCGTCCCCGTCGTCCGCTAAACAGACGGTCACGACGCCTTCCTTGACCGTTGTCGTCACGTCGATGGTCACGTCTGGTCCGGCGTGTTCGACCGCGTTCAGAAAGAGGTTCCCGAACACGTCATCGAGCAACTCGTCAGCGACGACAGTGACCGCCTGTGGCTCGATAGTAACGGTACAGTCGTCGCTGACTGACCGGGCGCGGTCCGCCGCATCGTCGAGGACAGTCTGTAGCTCCCGGTGTTCGTGGTCCCGCCCGCCCTCCTCGGTGACCGTCTCCAGCACCGCCCGGACCTTCTCGGTGAGTTCGATGAGGTCGTCGCTCCACTGGACGATGGTCGACGCGTACTCGCGTTCCTCGCTGTCGAGCGTGTCTTCAAGGAGCTCGCCACGCGCCCGGATGACGTTCATCCCGTTGAGGATGTCGTGTTGCAGGATGCTGTTGAAGAAGTCCATCTGGTCGGTCTGGCGCTGAATGGCACGCTGCTGGCGGCTCCTGACGACTGCATACCGGAGCGCTCTCACGAGTCGGTCGCCGTCCAGATCCTCTTTCGGCAGGTAATCCTGTGCGCCCCGGTTGATCGCTTCGATAGCCACCTCCCGGTCCTGCATCCCGGTGAGGACGATGATCGGCACTCCCTCTACGATCTCGGTTGCCCGGTCAAGGGTCGCAAGCCCTGTTGACTCGGGGAGTCCGAGGTCCAGCAGTACCACGTCGTAGGCCGCCTCCGAATGCTCGGCGACCGGCGCAAGCGATTCGACATGGGAAATCGTCACGTCGTCGACGAAGTGCGCCACCGCCGGCGAGTTCAGGTGATGCTCGACGAGGCGGGCATCGCCCGGGTTATCCTCGACGAGGAGCACGTCGAGATGCACCGTCTCAGCCATCGTTATTTCGGCGGCCGCTTGACGACCGTAAGGAAGAAATCTTCAATGCTGCTCACGATGTCGACGAAGCCGTCGAAGTCGACCGGTTTCGTCAGGTAGGCGTTCGCGTGGAGATCGTACGATTCGATGATGTCCTCTTCCGCCTCGGAACTGGTCAGCACGACGACCGGAATCCGCCGGAGCGACTCGTCGCCTTTCATCTCTTCGAGGACTTCCTGCCCTCCTTTGCGGGGCATATTGAGATCGAGCAACAGCAGGTCCGGCCGCGGTGCGTCGCCGTACTCACCTTCCTGCCGGAGGAACGCAAGCGCCTCGACGCCGTCGTTGACGACGTGAAGGTTGTTCAGCACCTTCCCCTTCTCCAGGGCTTTCTCGGTCAGTTTGACATCGCCGGGATTGTCCTCCGCCAGCAGAATCTCCACCGGCCGCCCCTCGCTGGAGTCAGTCATCGCCATTCACCTCCGTCACCGCGGGCAGCGTAAATTTGAATATCGCGCCGTCGTCGGACGGTTCGACCCAGATGCGGCCGTCGTGGCGCAGGACGATTCGCTGGCAGACGGCCAGCCCGATGCCGGTGCCCTCCGTGTCGTGGGCACCGGCGCGGTGGAAGATGTCGAACACCTCCTCGCGGTCCGCCGCCGGAATCCCCGGCCCGTTGTCCGAGACGGTGAACGTCACCATGCCGTCGTCTTCTTCGGCGCTGACCTCGATACGGGGTTCGATGCCGGCCTCCGTCGCGTACTCGATGGCGTTTTCCAGCAGATTCTGGAACACTTGGCCGACCTGGTTCGAGTCGGCGTCGACGCGTGGCAGTGACTCTGCCGTGATGGTAGCGTTCACCTCCTCTATTCGCATCTGCAAGGCGTCCAGCGTCCGGTCGAGGACCGCTTCCGGGTCCGTCTCCTCGAAGTCACCCGCCTTCGTCTCGACGCGGGAGTACCGGAGCAGGGCGTCGACCATCTCCTGCATCCGGTGGGCACCGTCGACGGCGAAGGCCATGTACTCGGCGGCCTCCTCGTCGAGGTCGTCGCCGTATTCGCTGTCCAACAGGTCGACGTAGCTCGACACCATCCGGAGCGGTTCCTGCAGGTCGTGGGACGCGATGTAGGCGAACTGCTGGAGCGCCTCGTTCGAGCGCTCTAGTTCGGCCTGTTTCGATTTGAGCCGCGTCTCGCGTTCGATTCGCTCCAGCGCGGCAGCCGCCGTACTCGCGAGAATCTCAAGCAGGAACCGCTCGTCGCCGTCGAACGACGCCACGGTCTCGGACCCGATACACAGCATCCCCTGGTCATCGAGCGGGAGACACAGGAGCGTCCGCATCGGCATCGCCGGCGCTGACGGGTTCGACAGTTCTTGATAATTCTCGATAACGGTCGGCTCGCTGGTGTGGAAAATACGGTTCTCGTCGCTGTCTGGCCCCATCGGCGGGAGATCCGCCGCCGTTTCCACGCCGGCGAAGTCGGTCGCCTTTGCCGTCGCGCCGATTGGATAGAGCGTGTCGTCGCCGCTGTCGTGGGACCATATCGCGGCGAGCGGCTGGTCGACGATACGCTGTGCAATCTGTGTGACTGTGTCCGCGGCCGCAGTCTCTGTGCGGCTGTACAGCAGTTCGTTCGTCGCGTCGCTGAGCGCCTCGACGCGCTCCTCGCGGCGTTTGAGGGCGGTGATATCTCTAGCTACACTGACGACCTGTTTGAGTTGTCCGCTGTCGTCGAACACCGGTCGATACCACGTCTCGAAGACGAGGTCGTCGACTTCCTGTGTCACGCGGACTTCCTCCCCGTCGAGGGCCTTCTCGACGGCGGTGATGATGTCCGGATACTCACTGTACGTCTCGAACACCGATGTCCCTTCGAGGTCGCCGGGTTCCATTCCGAGCCCTTCCAGCCCCTTCCCGGCTGAATACGTGAACACGCCGTCCGGGTCTAGCGTAAACACCACGACAGGGAGATTCCCCATCAGGGTGTGGAGCTGTTCGCTCTGTTCTGCGTGTTTTCGTTCCCGCTCGCGGATGCTGGTCACATCGTGAATGAACGCCACAACACGGGTCTCGTCGCCGAGAGCAGCTCGCTTGAGCGTTACCTCGACCAGTTGGTCCGTGCTGTCGGGTCCCTCCGTTGCCCACTCGACCTGCGCCGAACCTGACGTGGCTGCCTCGGCTATCAGGTCGTTTGCGTCCGCCGTGGAGAACCCCGGCGGACTGAACTCGCCGACGTGCATCCCGACGATGTCGTCCGGAGTACACCCCAGGAGCGCGCCCGCGGCCTGGTTGGCCCGGACGACGGTTCCGGTGTCGGCGTCGTGGATCATAATCGGGTCCGGACTCGCCTCAAAAACGTCCTGATAGATAACAGCGTCCTCTGTAGAAGCCATGGACCGTATCAGCGCCCGCGCTACAAGACAGTACGCCCCTTGTTATCAGCGGTGAAAACTGGCGCTACCAGGTACCGTGAAAGGTGTCGAACTCCAGGGATTCGAGCGGTTTCTCGCCGATAGCGATTTCGTACTCGCCCGGTGTGAGCATCGGCTTCTTGAACTGCGGGCCGTCGTCGGTGGTGATGCGCGGACAGCCGGTGTTGACGTAGGCGTCCATCCCGAAGTTCGTCAGCCGGTCCGGCGTCACCTCGTCCATGGTTATGAGGTAGGCGTTCTCGTTGTTGTCGACGATCTCCTGGGCCTTGTCCCAGCGGCCCTGACCGATCTTGGTACAGAAGATGACGCCCCAAGACTCGGCGTCCATCGCGCGGTGGACCGCGCCGTAGCGTTGCTTCATGAACTTCTCCGTGTCGGCGACGGTGACGACGTTGTTCACCGGATCCGCGATGACGACGTGTTTCTCGGGGTGTTCCATCGCCAGTCCGAGGGGGTGGAACTTCCCGCCACCCACGTACAGCATCTGGTCGGCGTCTACGTCGGCGCTGGCGTAGTTACAGCCCAGCACCTGGCCCTCGTGGGTGAGCCGCTCGTCGCCCCGGCGCGTGTGGACTGTGTAACCGCGCTCCTCAAGCCACTCGCGCATCTCGTCGAACTTGTTCATATGCTGGGCCGTCGTCACCAGCCCCACGTCAGGGTCCTCTTCGGGGTCCGCGAGCTGTTCCTCGCGGGCCTGCTCCATGATGGGGAAGACGTCGACGTTCGAGAACAGCGGTACGTAGATGATCTTGTCCGATTCCTTCATCGGCGAGTGGCCGAAGTGGACGAACACGTCCGTCCGGCGCATCATGTACGTGTCGAGGTCGCAGGCCCCGTAACACGGCTGTCCCGAGAGCAGCACCGTCACGTCGTCGGGGAGGTTCTCGCGGAGGTCATCGGCGACGGCCGGGCCGCGGCGCTTCAGTCCCTCGGGGAACTGCAGGCCCACCTTCTCGGCGTCTCGCTCCTCGACGGCTTCGACGATTCGGTCGAGCTCGTAATCCCACTCGCGGTCGTGTTTGAGCGACAGTCCGGTGTTCCGGAGGTCGCCGTCAGTCCGCTCTTGACTCATTGCAACCCTGTATCGGTTCGAGCGGCATAACCCCCGTGTTTCGGCGAGCGACAGTTACTCCATAATCTCGGCAAGCTGTCGCTCGACCCGCTCGACGTTCTCCTCTAAGTCACGAGCCATCTGGTGTTGCGTCCCGTTGGCGTCAGCCAGTTCGTCGATAGACTCGGAGACCTCGGCGGCACGCTGGGCGATTTCGTCGATCATGCTGGCGATTTCTTCGGCGCTTGCGGCCTGGTCGTCCGTCGCCTCCGCGACCTCGCTGATACCCTGTTCCGTCTCCGAGGTCGCGTCGAGGATGGCCTGCTGGTTGTCTAGCACCGTCTCCAGATCGGTGAGGGCTTGCTGAACCGCATCGGTCGTTTCTTCGACGTTTTCGGCGGTGTTGTCGGCCATCTCGCGGACCTCGCCGACGATGCGCTCGACCTCGTCGGCGTGCTGTTTGGACTCGTCGGCCAGTTCCTTGATCTCGTCGGCGACGACCGCGAACCCGTCGCTGTCGCTGTTGCTCCGCGCGGCCTCGATGTTGGCGTTCAGCGCCAGCATGTTCGTCTGGTCCGCGATGTCGTTGATGACCTCGACGAACTCGTCGATCTCCTCGATGTGGCCGCGGAGTTCCGTCGAGTCCGACGCGACCTGTTCGGCGGACTCAGTCGCGTCCTCGACGCGTTCGATGGTTTCTTCGGCTGTCTCGACGGACTCCTCGGCGAGCTCCCTGGCCTCGCCGCTCTGACTGCTCACTTCCTCGGCGCTGGAGGCGATTTCCTCGACTGTGGCGCTGAACCCGGAGACCTCGGACTGGACCTCGTCGAGGTTGTCGGACTGCTCGCCGGCCATGTCTTTGATCTCGTCGGACTGCTCGGTAACGGCCGCGGCGGAGTCGCTGATTTCGCCGACCGCCGACTCGACGTCCGTCGCCATCTGGGACTGGAGGTTCTGGAGCGCTTCGCGCTGTTCGACGATATCGCTGAAATCGATCAGTAGCTCTAGCGCACCGATAGCGTCCCCGCCGGGGCCCATGAGCGGGATCGCCACTGCCCGCGCGTGTGCCATCGTCCCGTCGGGTCGTTCTGCCGAGCGGAACTCGTCTTCCCGGACTGGCTCCCCGGTTCTGATGACCTCCTGGGCGAGCGTCTCGTCTTGGCCTTCCGTGCCAAACACGTCGTAGGCGTTCATCCCGACCGCCTTGCTCGCCGGGAGCCCGAGCAGGTTTTCAACCGTCTCGTTCCAGTGTGTGATATCGCCATCCGCGTCGACGACGAACGCCCCTTCCGGTAGCTCCTCGACAAGCGACTCGAACGCGTGGAGCCAGAACTCCTCGCTGTTATCCATAGACTCCGGCAGCAGTTCCCCCGCTGTAGCTTGTTTAGCCATTATTGTAAACAGCAATGAACCGGGTAAATGATTTCTGGCCGATTACAACTGCTGATAACTGAGTGGCGTCATATTGACACCGAGGAGAGGCGGGAATTCACGACTGGAACAGAGTCCCACGGGGTAACAGACGCAGCCTGTCGTACCAGCACTGGGCAGCTATCCCGCCTGAAACAACCCGGTTTCGGCAGGCCTATACCGCCCGAGTCCATACCAATCGGTGATGAGCATCGAGACCGATACCGCCGCTGATATCGACGGTGACCACGTCGAGGCGCTCGCTACAGAGTTCGGCGAGGCAATCGCCGAGCTACCGGTGTACCAGCGATTCAAGGAGACGAAAGACGCCGTCGAGAACCACGACGAGGCGCAGGCGGCCATCAAGGAGTTCGAGCAGATCCGCGAGGAGTTCATGCTCGCCCGCCAGACCGGCAACGCCTCTCAGGAGGACCTCCGGAAGGTCCAGCAGAAGCAGGAGGAACTCCACGACATCCCGGTGATGAGCGACTATCTGGAGGCCCAGAACGAACTCGAACTGCGCCTGCAGGAACTCAACGAGATCGTCTCCGAGGAACTGGCCGTCGACTTCGGCCAGAAAGCCGGCGGTTGCTGCGAAGACTGAACAGCGGTACTTCTCGCGGTCGCGTTTTTCGCTGACTCCGCAGCTACCGGTCAAGAACGCAGATGACGCCGACAGCTACCATCCGTCAGCCGCACTGTTCCACCGACAGTTATGGCCAGTCAGTGACACGGCCCCGCTGGCCGTGCTGTGCTGTCACTCCTCGACTTCGGTTTTCACCACGACCGCCGGTCGCTCGGTCAGCCGAAGCACCTTGTCGGTGATGCTGCCGAGGAGACTTCGGTACTCCGCCGGCCGCCGCTTCGTCCCGAGGACGAGCAGGTCGACGTCCGCCTCGTCGGCGGTTGCGATGATGGATTCGGCAGGCCGTCCGTGTTTCAGGGTTGTTGTTACGTCGACGCCGGACGCCTCCGCGTCATCCTGTATCCGGGCCAGCGTCTCCTGGCCCGTCTCTTCGAGGCCGTGTTCCGGCCCCTCCGATTCGTCGACGTACTCGTCGCCGCTGTAGGCAGTGTACACGTCTTCGTCGACGACATACAGCGCGTGGAGGGCCGCGCCGTGTTCCGCTGCGAGGGCAATCGCGTGGGACTCGGCGTTGGTCGAGGCTTCTGTCCCATCCGAGGCGAGGAGGATGTGATCGTACATACAGGTCGTATTTCTCCCAACTGGGAAATAAACCGAGGGTTCCGTTCTCAGACAGCGGGAGACACCCGGCGTCTTCGAAACATCTTAGCGACCGGGCGTGGCATCTCTGCACATGACAGTCGAATCTGATTGGGACGACTGGCTCCCGCGTGCGGTGGAGTCGGCGACGCCTGACGGGCTGGCGATCTGGTATCTGGGCTGTAACGGCTTCATCGTGAAATCGAGCGGCGGAACGACCGTCTTCATCGACCCGTATCTCGGCACGGGCGACCCCCCGCGGACCGTGCGGATGGTCCCGGTGCCGTTCAACCCCGAGGACATCACCGAGTGCGACGCGGTTCTGGGCACCCACGAGCATACCGACCACGTTCACGGGCCGTCACAAGCGCCGATTCTCGCCGGGACGGGCGCGGACTATTACACGACCGACAGCGGTCACGATGTCATCCGGGAGGAAGCGTGGCTGGAGAACTACAGCGTCACCGACGACCAGCTCCACGAAGTCACGGAGGGTGACACGCTCGAAATCGGCGATTTGACCGTCCACGTCGAACCGGCCAACGATCCCGACGCCGAGCATCCGGTGTCGTACGTGTTCGAACACGAATCCGGCACGTTCTTCCACGGCGGCGACGCCCGTCCCGGCGAGTTCGAAACTGTCGGCGAGCGCTACGACATCGACGTCGGCGTCCTCGCGTTCGGGACCGTCGGGATGATCGACGACAAGGAGACCGGCGAACCCACACGAACGCAGTGGTACAACGACGAGAACATGATTATCGAAGCCGCGAACGAACTCCAACTGGACACCCTCGTCCCGACCCACTGGGACATGTGGAAGGGGATGACGACGGAGCCGACCGTCCTGCACAACCACGCCAACAGCTTCGCGCATCCCTCGACGCTTTCAATCGTTGAAATCGGCGACCGGTACGATCTCGACTGACAACGGTCTGCCAGTGTCGCACGGACGGTCTGTCCGTCTTTGCTGGCTCACGTCCTGTTCGTGTTACTGAGGTTACGTCTCTATATTATATTAATCAGTATCGTATAGAAAAAAGGTGTAAATGTTGGTCAGGTACGTACCTTTAATACTATTGCTGAGACCATACAGACCATGAGCAATTCGCAAGCCTACGACGAAGTTACTGTCACCGCAGATGGCGTGACAGTGACCAAGCGGTTCGAGGCGGACGAGTTCCCCGTACCCGCGATAGCGTTCAATCTCACTTCACGGCGGTCTGTTCCGGTGACGGTCAGGCTAGTCGACACCGTTCCAGAAGACGTAGCAGTCGAGGATCTGGGCTTTCACCCCGAGTACGGCAGCGAGTACTGGGACATCAACGAAAACCGGATCGCCTTCGAGAAGGAACTCGAACCCGAAGCTGACTACACGACCGTCTACGGTATCCGTGCGACGGGCACCGACGACGTCGAGAAGTTCCTGACGGAACCCGAAATCGAGAGTGTGAACCCGCCTCTGGACGAGGACGAGGAAGACCTCGTCGGTGGGGGCGACGAGGCTGTTCGGGACGTCATCGCCGGTGACGCCGACAGCGTTCCCGGTCTGGAAGACGATGACGACGAGGACATCGAGACGCTGGACCTCTCGGACCCGAACAACCCGGACTCAAGCGTCGAAGCCCCGGAAGAGAGCAACGCCGCACCGGCAGATTCCGAGGTCCAATCCGGCGCTGTCGTCGCGACGATGGCACAGGAAATCCGCGATCAGAACGTCTCCCCCGAAGACGTGAAGCTCCTCAAGCGTGCGCTCGACGCCGTCTCCGAGGACGACAGCGACGCCGGCGGCGTCAACGACGCCCGGATCCAGCGCATCCAGAGCGATGTCGCGGACCTCCGTGCGTACACCGACGCTCTCGAGGAGTTCCTCGAAGAGAACGGTACCGGCGAGGACATGATTCAGGAGTTCGGCGAGCGCCTCGATTCCTTCGAAGCGACTCTAGAGGATTTCGAGGACGAGGTCCAGTCGGCGACGGATGCAGCCACGTCCGCCTCCGATCAGGTCGACGACCTCTCCGGGGATGTCGAGAGCGTCGAAGGGCAGCTTGACGCCCTCGAAGACGATATCGAAGCTGTCCGCGAGGAGATCGACGACGGCGAACTCGCCGACCGGATCAACGAAACCGAATCGGAGATCGAAGAGCTCAAACAGTGGCGCGAACAGCTGTCGTCGGTTATCGGCGGCGGCGAATAACCGAACTCGTTTTACCGGTCCCCCGTCTGTGCCTGCATAATGACGACGACGAGAGTGGCCGTGCCGCGCAAGGGCCGGCCCCTCGAAGCAGTGCTGGAGCGACTCGCCGGGCGCACGGGGACCGCCGACCTGGCCGACGATATCATCTCGACGCTTCGCTACGAGAAAGCCGTCACCAAGGGTAACCAGGACGCGGTCGCCGACGTGTACCATCGCATCAGCGACTACTCCTCGCTCGATGAGCCATACGAGCCAGAATACACGCTGCTCCGCGACGACCGCGACGGGATGCCACGGCGGATCGTCTTCGACAGCGTCACTGTCCCGACCGAACACGGTGACGTCCAGCTGGTCGGTCGCGAGGAGCCGTTCCGGGCGCTCCGGACCCACGAGTTCGCGCTCGGGTTCGACAGTGCCGACCTCGTTCTCGAAGAGGTCGTCCAGCTTCGGGACGAACCGCTGACCGCCATCGACGAAATCAACGACCGCATCGACCCGCTGGATACGGACGTACGGGTCGTGACCGGGCTGGGCGATACGGTGTACCACACCCTGCTGGCGACGCCGGATGTCATAGACACACAGGACGGCCCCCTCGACCGGGCCTTCGTCACCAACTACGAGGGCGAACTCTGCATCTCACCGCGCTACGAGCGGCTCGTCGAAGCCGTTCTCGGAACCAGCGCGCTCGATGGCATTTCCTTTACCTATCCGACGGAGGGCGGCGAAGAAGAGGAAGACATCGCGGCGACCGGCCTCGGCGTCTACCTCACCGTCACGGGGTCGACCGCGCGCGACCACGGCCTCGAACTCGGCGAGCAGTTGTTCCCCAGCGAGACCGTGCTTCTGGAAAACGCCCACGAGCGCACCGAGACCACGAAGCAGGTCGCCGGTCTGTTCGAGGAGCCCGAAGAAACAGCGCTGCAGTCGGTCTAAAACCGTTTTCAGAGACGCCGTCGCTGGATGAGTTTCGCAGCGACGCCGATGGGCACGATGACCCACGCCACGAGCGCCGCGGCGACCATCGGCACGGTCAGCCCGGCCTGGGCCAGCACGCTGCCGAAGCCACCGGCGACCACGTCCACCTGTGAGAGCGCGAGCACGCGGAAGCAGTCCACGGGGTTGAGCAGTATCGCCGCGGCGATAGCGCCGGAGCCGAGGTCGAACCCCGCAACCGCCCCCAGTGCGACCAGATCGTGCAACAGCGCGACCCACAGCCAGATGGCCAGCGTCGCACCGAGCGCGTGGGTTTTCGTCCGCGAGACCGTCGAGACCAGCACCGCAACGCCCAGCATCGCACAGGCGGTCAGGACCGCAGCGAGGGCGACGGCGGCGTACTGCCCGACGCTGGCGAGACCGATATAGCGGACGGTCAGCAGCGCGCCGGGGACGAAGCCCAGCAACATCGCGCCGGACAGCACCGCCGCCCGGCCGATGGCAGTCCCGACGACGACACGGCCTTTCGTCACCGGGAGCGCGAGCATGAGTTCGAGCGACCCGCGCTCGTCCGCCCCGACGATGGCGTCGTAGCCGACCGCCAGCGCGGTCAGCGGAACGAGGTAGACGCCGAGTTCGGCGATAGTCGCGATCACCGCGTCGAAGCGACCCGGGCCGACCGAACTCGCGCCGAACTGGACAACCGCGGTGGTGAAGAGACCGAACAGCAGCGCCACGCCGAGCGCCCACCGGCTCCGCACGGCCAGCCGGTACTCCCGGCGAGCGATGGTGAGCAGGCTGCTGTCGGCAAACCGAGCAAGCGCCGATTCGTCGGCAGCGTCCGTGGCCGTACTTCCCTCGGTTCCGCCGTCGTGTAACCGGGTAGCCGGAGCGTCGACCGAAACGACGCCGCCGTCCGGGGTCGGATCTGTCGAGGAGTCGCCCTCGCTCATGCCGGCTCACCTCCGGAGTCCTCGGTCGCCGCCTCCGCAGCCGCCGCCGTGCTGTCGGAGCCGGTGTCATCGCTGTCGTCCGCCCCGACGGCCTCGTGGAACGCGGCCTCAAGGCCGGGTTCGCGGACCTCGAAGCGGTCGATGTCGTACCCCTCACCGACGGCGGTCAGCAGGTCGTAGGCGTCGGTCGGCGTAGTCCGTGCCGTCACCGCCGCGCCGGAGCGGCTGACGCTGGACACTGCCTCGTGGTCCCCGAGGTCGGTCGCCGCGTCGCTCGCAGCCGCCTCGGACGCGAGCGACAGCGACACCGTCACCTCGTCGGCGGCGGCGCGGCGAAGCTCCTCGACCGGTCCCGCCGTCGCCACCTGTCCGTCGGCGATGATGACCGCCTCCGAGCAGAGCCGCTGAATCTCCCCGAGCGCGTGCGAGGAGAAGACGATAGTCACGTCCGTCTCGGCCGCCAGGGATTCCACGACCTCGTGGAACGCCCGGATGCCGTCGGGGTCGAGCCCCGCGGTCGGTTCGTCGAGTATCAGCACGGCCGGCTCGCCGACGAGTGCCGTGCCGAGGCCGAGCCGACGGTTCATCCCGTTGGAGTAGCCGCCGACGCGGCGGTCCGCGGCGTCCGCGAGTCCGACGGTGTGCAGGATGCGCTCGACGTGGTGTGCCCGGTCTTCCCGGGGCACCGAGCGCATCCGGGCGTGGAAGCTGAGTATCTCGCGGCCGGTCAGGCTCGGCGGGAAACCGGCGTGCTCCGGCAGGTAGCGCACTCGCTCGCGGACGGTGGTCCCGTCGGTCGGGTCCGCGCCGGCGACGGAGACGCTGCCAGCGTCCGGTCGGTTCAGCCCGACGAGCAGTTTGAACAGCGTCGTCTTGCCGGCCCCGTTCGTGCCGAACACGCCGAGGGTGGCCCCCTGTTCGACAGACAGACTCAGTCCGTCGAGCGCCTGCACGTCGCCGTACGCTTTCGATACGTCGTCGACATCAATCACATTCATAGTAGCTCCTCCAGTTCTCGTGGGGTGGTTCGGTGAGCGGGCGGGCGTCGACGACACCGGGCGACTGGACGACGGGCACGGACGACTCGGCCAGCCGAACGGCGTCGAAGGCCGGGCTACTGGCGAACACCCGCGCGGCGGGCTTTTCGGCAGTCACTTGCTGGACGGTCCCGGCCGGCTGGTAGCGGGTGTCGCCGACGCCGTCGTCGTCAACATCGGTCGGGTTCGCCCGGGACCAGTAGTTCCCGACGCTCTCGTTCCAGTGGACCTGGTCGCTCATCACCGCGAGCACCGGCCGGTTGTTGCGGATGAAACTGTTCTCGGTCACGGTTCCGTCGGTGCTCCCCGCGGCGATGTGGACACCGATATCGTTGCCGACGACGAGGTTGCCGACGATGCGATTGCTGACGGAGTTGTAGACGAACAGCCCGTTCTCGTTGTCGACGAGGTGGTTGCCGCGGATGTCCGTGTCGTCGATGCTCTTGACGAGGATGCCGTGGCCGGACTGCCCGCTGTTGTTGACCGCGACGTTGTCCTCAATGACGAGGTGTTTCGACACCATCAGCGCGTACCCGACGTCGTTGTTGAAGGCGGTGTTGTCCCGCAGGTGCGAGTCGTCCGAGTACATGTAGTGGACCCCATACCGGAGGTCCCACATCGTGTTCTCGCTGGCGTTGACGTCTTTGGCCCAGTTGAAGTACAGTCCGTCCCGGACGGTGGTGATGTCGTTGTTCCGGATGACGCTGTCCTCGGTCTTCCAGATCTGGACGCCGTTGCCGCGTTTGGTCAACTGCGTTATCTCCTCGCGGCCGACGATGGTGTTGTTGCGGATCTCGGCGTCGTCGACGCCGTCGAGCCAGATGCCGAAGGTCATGTCGGTCACGCGGCTGTCGCGGACGGTGACGTCGCTTCCGTTGACGAATATCGCGGCGTCGTTCGTCGCGGCGCTGTAGCCGCTGTTGCGGACCCAGAGGTCCGCCACGGTGACGCCCTGCGCTTCGACGGCGAGCACGTCGCCCTTGCCGTCGCCGTGCAGCAGCGCTGACCCGGGACCGTTCCCGGACAGCGTGACGTTCCGCGTCGTTACGACGAGAGTCTCGTCGAAGCGACCGGCAAGCGTGACGGTGTCGCCGGGGTCCGCCGCATCGACTGCCGCCTGTGCGCTATCGTAGGTCTCGCCGTCGACCGTTGCGGTGCCGTCGGCCGACGGGGCGGTGAACGAGTCGGTCTCGGGCACGTCGGGGTTGAAGGCGAGGTCGTCGCTGCCGGTCGGGCCGGCGCTGGCCATCCCGACAGCCACGACCGACAGCACGAGCAGGGCCGCGGTAGCGACGGCGAACACGCGCTCGAAATCGTGGGACAGTGGGCTCATGAGTGGGTTTCTGGTTGGTCAGATTTGACCGCGGTGGTCGTGGGGCGGTGCGGGGCGTCATCCTCGTCGTCGGTGTCGCCGTCACGGCCGAGGCGGTCCCGAACGGCGTCGGGAAGCCCGGTGAGCCCGCTACGGAATCGGGCCGGGAGTTCGCTGAACGTCGCCGCCTGGTCGCGGTAGTAGTACGAAACCGCGAGCAGTCCAACGGCAGCTGCGGCCATGTACGCGCCGAGGCCGAACCGGGAGACGCTCGTGATGTTGGCGACCTGATACTGGCCCCACAGCGGCGGCGTGAAGCCGTCGACGCCCATCACCGGCGCGCCCGGGTCGAGCGTGTGGCCGGCCTGCCAGAGCCGGTACTGGATATCGGCCAGCATCACGGTGAACACCAGCACGGTGCCGCCGAACTGGTATTTCAGGCCGCGCTTGAGCTTCTCGGTAGTCGGTGCGACGGCGACGAACACCGACAGCAGTGACACGCCGATGAACGCAACGGGCCCGAGCGCCCACTCGGGCACGTCGATGGCGTTCTCCTCAACGGGGAAGTTGGGCTCGACTAACACCGGGTCGGGGAAGTAGAACCCGACGTAGTGGTTCAGCCGCGCCATCTCGATGAAATCCCCAGTCAGGTGGGGGTAGGCGTACAGGGAGACGTGCAGCGTCGTGCTCGGATACTGGACCGCGTCGACGCTGATGTGCCACATCGGGAACGCGAGCGCCGCGACGAACAGCAGCGCCGCTCCCACGGGGAGGCCCCGTCGAATCTCGCGGAAGTCGTCGATGGTGGGTCGTTGCATGGCTGAACACCTCCGAAATGGGTTGTGTCGCTACCCCTCCGCCGGTTCGACGATCATCCGGCTGCGCATCTCAAGGTGCAGGGCGCTACAGAAGTACGTGCAGTAGATCCAGTACACCCCGGGGTCATCAGCCGTGAACGTGACTTCGCGGGTGTCCTGTGGGGCCACGGCGTAGTTGATGTCGTGCTCGGGGATGGCAACGCCGTGGATGATGTCCTGCACGCCCTCGATGTTGGTCGTGGAGAGTTTCACCTCGTCGCCCTCCTGAACCGTGAAGTCCGGCAGGCCGAACTCCGAGCGCTTGGTCGTCATTTTGACGTGGACGCTGTTCTCGCCCGTGCGCTCGACGCCGGAGTCCTCCTCGGTGATGTAGGTCTCCTCGTAGTCGTCCTTGTCGTAGACCTTCTTGGCGTCTATCTTGTCCTTGTGGGCGAACACGCAGTCGTGTGGCTCGGGGTAGGCCGGGTGGTCCGCGACCAGTTCCATCTCCTCCTCGCCCTGGCCGATGTGGATGAGCTGGTCGTTGTCGGGCATAATCGGGCCGACCGGGAGGAACCGGTCCTTGGAGAGCTTGTTGAGGCTGACGAGCCACTCCCCGTCGGGGTCGGTCGTCATCGCCTCAAGGGCCTGAATGTGCCCGGGGTTGTAGTGGACGTCCTGCTTCTCGATGATGGGGTCCTCGGACCCTTCTTCGGCCTCGACGGCCGCCTCGATGTCCCACTTGACGGCCTGTGAGTCGATGAACAGCGACGTGTAGGCGTGTCCGTTGCCGTCGAAGGTAGTGTGCAGCGGGCCGAGCCCGACGCGCGGTCGCCCGGCGACGACATCCTCCGGGTCGGAAGAATCGGCCAGCGCGTTCAGGTCGATCATCGTCACCGTCGGCGAGAGCTTCCCCGCGACGAAGGCGTAGTCGCCGTTCGGCCCGACCTCGACACAGTGGGGGCTTTTCGGCGTCGGGATGTACTTCACGATCGGACGGTCGCCCTGGTTGAGCGAACTCCCCTGCGTGCCGTCGACGACGGGGATGCCGTTGACCTCCTCGTAGTTGCCGTTCTCGACGGCCTGCTCGATGGCCGGGATGTCGAAGGCCTTGACGTTGTCCCGGTCGTCCTTCGTCATGCCCTGAATGTCGGTGGCCTCCTCGCTGTTGTACGCCGAGGAGATGGCCCACCGACCCTCTTTGCCGGTGTCGACGATGTCGAGGTTCCCGTCGACTTTGACCTGCCACTGGGTCTCCATCGACTCGGGGTCGACGGCGACGAACAGCGACGTGTAGTTGTCCGGGTTCTTCGCGTCGGTCCCGTCGTTGGGCAGCGGCACGCGGAACTCGCCGTTGCCCAGCACATACTTCGTGTCCGGCGAGAGGACACAACAGCCGTGGATGGCCTGCATGTTCGGGACGTCCGTGATGGCGTCCGTCTCGAAATACGTGAGGTTCACGCGGGCGATGCGGCCGTTGGCCTTGTCGTTGACGTACAGGTATTCGCCGTCGTAGTCACCGTCCGTCTCCGAGAGGTTCGGGTGGTGATTGTCACCCCAGCTATACCCGCCGCCCTCTTCCAGCATTTCCTGAGTCCCGTCAGTGAACCCATAGCCCGACGCACAGTCGGTGTTGAACACCGGAATACGGGTGAGTTCCCGCATCGACGGGATACCGATGACCCGCAGTTCGCCGGAGTGGCCGCCGGACCAGAAGCCGTAGTATTCGTCGTGTTCGCCCGGTTCGACCGTGTGGCTCGCGCCGCTGCCCGAGGGTGTCGACTGGCTGCCGGCACTGCCATCGCCACCGCCGGTCAGCGCTGAACAGCCAGCGACGGACCCCATCGCACCGGCGGCGACGCCGGCCTTCATGAAGTCTCGGCGACCGAGCGAGAGGCCGGGCAGCCCCAGCGAGAGGTCGTTGTCCTCAGTCGTTTCGTCCGGTGACTCGACCTCCGCCAGTACCGAGTCGAGGGTTTCTTCGTACTCTTCGAGGACTTCGTTCGGATCGCGTGGGGTTTCGTTTTTGCTCATATCAGACCACCTTGATTGTGCCGACCATCCCGTTCATCTCGTGGGGGATGCAGTAGTACTCGTAGGTCCCCGTCGTCTCCAGCGTAACCTCGTAGCTCTCGCCTTTCGGAATGTTGCCTTCCTGCCCGTTACTGTAGCCGTCTTTCGCGGCCTGCAGGGAGTCGAACCCGCCGGACGCGAAGTAGTCCGCGCCGTCGGGGATCTCGTCCTCGTAGGCCGTCACCGTGTGGCCGATGCTGCCGACGTTCTCGAACGTGACCGTCGTGCCTGCCTCGACCTGGATTTTCTTCGGCTCGTATGCCAGTTCGTCCGTCATTTCGACGGTGCTCGTCTCGGTCCATTCGGACCCGCTCCCGCCGTCACTGGACTCGGTCTCGCCGCCGTCTGATCCGTCACCGCCGCTACCTGAGTCGCCGTCACCGCTACTGTCGGAGCCGCCGCCCGATGAACAGCCAGCTAGCGCGACTCCAGCCGCGAGACCCAGACCGCGAACGAATGTTCTACGCGTTTCCATGGTAGCTCACGGCTGCAACTCGAAGACCAACCTGTATATATAGGGAACCGCACTCTCATCTCGCAGGAAGCGGGGCGAATATGTTCGCCCGGAGATAGTGAATGGTGTCCTCTCGTGACGGTTGCCGCGGAATACAACGACTGTGTACTCGTCTCAGTACTCCTCAAGTTGGGAGGGTGTGCCGGCGTCCAGTTCACCGCGCTTCAGTGACGCCTACATCTGTCTGCCAGAGAGCCGCCCGTTCAGCTGTCCACAGATTCCTGTAACCGCGCGAGACTGGTCAACACCGGATACGTCCAGAGTTGCTCTTCGTACATGTACGTACAGAACTCGTGTGTCTCGAACCGGTAGACGCTTGAGTGGAGCTGGTCCTGGCGCTCCTGTAGAAGCGCAGTAACGTCACTCTGGAACGTCTCGCGATACCACTCGGGCACGACTGTGCTGTCGAGCGTCTCGATGATCTCCTGCAGACTGCTGCGGTACTCCAGCATCGACTCCTGTTCGATTTTGACAGCGCGGTCCAGCGAGGTCCGTTCGTCGATTGCTTGCTCGGTCGCTGCCACCAGCGAGCGTTTGAGCGGCGGCGAGAACCCGACGTTCGTCTCGGGGTGAAACAGCGCTGCGTAGTCCGGCCCAAACTCGATAGCGACGTTCTCGACCAGTGATTCGTCGTACACTGACTCGTAGTGGTCGACAGCCAGCACCGTGTCGGCGTAGGCGTCCCGTAGCGCTTCGACGGGGTCTGATGCGGACTGTCGACCTCGCGCACCGACGGGGGGAGGAGGGCTGGTCGGCGGGGTCGACGGCACGCAGGCGCTGGAGGAAGTCTTCGAGACCACCTTGCTCGGCCGCGAGCTCCGTTTCCTCCACGTCAAGCACGGAGAGAGCCGTCTCGATCGGCTCGAGAATGTGGTCTCGCCATGTATGCAGGAACCACTGCGTGCCGTCCTGCGCAGGCGTCGTTGACATACTAGTGTCTCGTTCAGTAACAACAATAAGTGTTTTAGTTACCGGACAACACCCCCGTGTTCTGGACGACTATTTATATATCCTTGTCGGCTAGCACCACCGTCTCCGGGACCCATCGTGCGGTTTCGATCTAGCAGCGATTACGGTACTGTAGAACAGCAGCAGATTCCATCAGAGGTAATTATATCTGTATTCATCATTTCTGGATAGAAAAACAGACTATATTAGAAACGATCCCGAACTTTCAATCTAGAAGTGCGATATACGATATTGAAATTGATAGCTTAAGGATAAATAACTCGTTAGTAGGTGCAAATTGACCGTCAATCTGAACGCCTCGATAAGACAGCGCCCTACGGCTCACAGCACAGACACACTCACAGCTCGGCTGTTACCGATTCTGTCCGCAATGAGTCGGACGGTCATACTGTGCGTGGCATTACTCCCTGTCGGTCGGTAGCGTCCAAGCGGGTGTTCCGGTCGCTCATCGCTCACATCCGGGTTTTTAAATAATGACGGCAACTCTACTGGGGTAATGACCGACGACGCCGACACACAAAACACGGGCCGGCGAATACAGTCCGTGGAGAACGCCTGCGAGATCATCGAAGCCGTTCAGGAGTCAAACAGCGCGACGTTGCAGGAACTGAACGAGCGAATCGAGCTCTCCCAGGGAACGCTTCACACGTATCTTGCGACGCTGACCGACTGTGGCTTTCTCACGAAGGACGACGACACGTACCAGCTCGGTTTTCGGTTCGTCACGATGGGCGAACACGTCCGCAACGAGACGGAACTCTACACCGCTGGACAGGAGGAAGTGGACAAACTGGCGGACAGGTCCGGCGAGTACGTCCATCTGGTCGTCGAAAACGACGGGCGCGAAGTCGCCATCTACGAGCGGCGAGGGGAACACGCCGTCGGGATGGACTACCACCTCCAGTTGCGGGAGGCCCCACAGCACCTCCACGACAGTGCTTCGGGAAAGGCGATCCTCTCGTGTCTCCCGTCCGAACGCGTCGAGGAAATAATCGACCGTGAAGGGCTCTCGCGACAGACACAGCACACGATTACGGACCGAGAGACGCTCTGCGACGAGCTAGAGACCATCCGGGAGCGAGGGTACGCGACGAACGACGAGGAAGAGATTCGGGGCCTTCGGGCGGTCGGTGCGCCGATTCTGGACAACGACGGGACCGTCGTCGGCGCGGTCAGTGTGACTGCACCGACCAGCCGTCTGAAAGGGACCCGTTTCGACACCGAAATCCCAGAGATGGTGATGGAGGCCGCGAACCTCATCGAAGTCAATCTCGAAATGACCTCGTTTGACCGGGGCACGTAACGACGGTGTCGGACACTCGTCTCCATCTGTCGGCGACGACCACGAAACGACGACGGCGTCCGGTCTCCGACATTTGGATAGCTCAAATCTCGGCTGTGCTACTGTGACCGTCGAACGGAGCGATTCACCCAGCAAATGAGCCACAATAACAGTCGTACCATCGTTAGTAAGAGGTCGAGGTAGCGTATCAGGCCCGATAGCCAAGCCTGCAGGCTGTTTCCGGCGGGTCGCCGCGGGAGTTATACCTGTCGTGGGTGGTCTCTCTCAGTACAGTGCTCCGACACTGCTGTGCCAAGTCTATTTTTGAGATAGTCAAAGCACGGGGAAATTCTCTGTTCAGTACTAGGCCATGGTATAGCACGTCTGCGTCGATATTCTGCTATCCGGCGTGGCTTCATCTGACCAGTGTGGCCTCGCCTATGTTGAGCATATCAAAGCTATATTTATCGGATATTCTGCAAATACGCCACTAATCTGGCCCATAATACTCTATAAGCGACGAATGAAGATGTCTGCTTGGTTTTGCTATGTTCAAACTATTTGTCCCGCAGACAGTCCCAAATATTTATTAACAATACCGGTATTGGTGCCGATACACTGTCTCACTCCAGCCGTCGGATGTTGACAGTCAGGACGGAAGCAGCGTGCTGAACGACGCAGCGTACTCGCCCCATTGGTCCCGAAGCGAACGGGCGTACGCACCGGAACCAAGAGCCGAATCCACCAACCAATCATGAGCACACAGAAGGAGCCATCAGAACAAGCACCAGACGACGATGAATCGCCAATCGCGACAGCCCGCCGCCAACTGGAGCGGGCGGCCGAACACCTCGATCTCTCCGAGGGGCTGCTTGAGCAGCTCCGTCACCCATCGAAAACCGTCGAGGTGTCTGTCCCGATCCGCCGAACCGACGGGAGCGTCGAGGTGTTCAACGGCTATCGCGTCCAGCACTTCGAGGTCAGAGGGCCGTACAAAGGCGGCATGCGATACCATCCGAGCGTCTCCGCCGAGGAGTGTACGGCGCTGGCGATGTTGATGACGTGGAAGTGTGCGGTGATGGACCTCCCCTTCGGCGGCGCGAAAGGCGGCATCGTCGTCGATCCGTCGACGCTCGACGCACAGGAGACCGAACAACTGACCCGTCGGTTCGCCGAGGAGCTCCGCGAAGTCGTCGGGCCGACGAAAGACATCCCAGCACCCGATATGGGGACCGACGAACAGACCGTCGCCTGGTTCATGGACGCGTATTCGATGCAGGAAGGCGAGACGGTCCCCGGCATCGTGACCGGCAAACCGACAGCGGTCGGCGGGACACACGGCCGCGAGGAAGCACCCGGCCGGAGCGTCGCCATCGTCGCCCGCGAAGCGCTCGACTACTACGACGGAACCGTCGAGGGTGCCACTGTCGCCGTACAGGGCTTCGGTGCTGTCGGCGCGAACGCCGCACGCCTCCTCGACTCCTGGGGCGCATCCGTCGTCGCTGTCAGCGACGTCGACGGCGGCATCTACGACGAATCCGGCCTCGATATCGAATCGATTTCGGCTGACGGCGACGAACACGGCCAGCTAGGGGACGTCGACGCACCACGGCAGATATCTAACGCCGAGCTGCTGGAACTCGATGTTGACGTCCTCATTCCCGCGGCAGTCGGGAACGTCCTTACCAAGGAAAACGCTGCAGACGTGCAGGCGAGCATCGTCGTCGAAGGGGCGAACGGCCCGACAACGACAGCAGCCGACGCTGTGTTCAAAGAGCGCGACATCCCAGTCATCCCGGACATCCTCGCCAACGCCGGTGGCGTCACTGTGAGCTATTTCGAATGGCTCCAGCACATCAATCGCCGGAGCTGGTCCCGCGAGGAGGTCAACGAAGAACTCGAAGCCGAGATGCTCGATGCCTGGGAGGCTCTCCGGACCGAAGTCGAGGACCGTGACGTCACATGGCGAACGGCTGCCTACATCGTCGCGCTCTCACGAATCGGTGAGGCTATGACGCCCGCGGGCTATGGCCGTAGCAACGGATGTCCCTTCAGTCTACCCACTCGCGAGACCACAGTCGTTCCGTGTCACCTGTCGCGGTGCTCGGTGTCCCCTTCGCGCTCGGCGCCGACCGGCGTGGCGTCGACATGGGGCCGTCGGCGATTCGCTACGGCGGCCTCAGTACCGCCCTCGATACGGCCGGCGTCGAATACACTGACGCTGGGGACCTCGCACTGCCGACGCTACAGTCGCAGTCGGCGACCACCGACGACGGCGCGAAGTACCTCGATGCGATCGCCGAAATGACCGACACCCTCGCCGACCGGGTGGCGACGGAAATAGCCGACGGGAGCGTGCCGCTGGTGTTAGGCGGCGACCACTCTATCGCGATGGGCACGATGCGTGGCGCGGCCCAGACGGACGAACTTGGCGTCATCTGGTTCGACGCCCACGGCGATTACAACACCCCGACTACGTCGCCTAGCGGGAACGTCCACGGTATGCCGCTTGCGGCCGCCCATGGCTACGGCGACTTCGCAGAGATGCCGTGGGCGACCGCCCCGAACGTCGCCGAGGAGAACACCGCCATCGTCGGAGCGCGGAGCCTCGACGCTGACGAACGAGCGGTCCTCCGTGAGAGCGACATCTCCGTCTTTACCATGGAAGATATCGACAGGCGCGGTATCGGACCGGTCACCGACGAGGCGCTCGACATCGCGACCGACGGCGTCGACGACATCCACGTCAGCCTCGACCTCGACTGGCTCGACCCGGACGACGCGCCGGGGGTCGGGACGCCAGTCCCGGGCGGCGTCACCTACCGGGAGGCACATACGGCGATGGAACGGGTCGCCGACCGCGACGCCGCCGAATCGGTGCTGCGCTCGCTCGACGTCGTCGAGGTCAACCCTATCCTCGACCAGCGCAACACGACGGGCGAACGAGCGGCCGAACTCGCCGCCAGCGCGTTCGGCAAGCGGATCCTGTAGCGTATAGTAGCCATTGAAAAATCAAGGCACACCTGATCGCATGACGGCAGTGCGATCAGTGTGTACATCGTTTCAATTGTTACTATAGCTTCGAACCGCGGCACGCACCCAGTTGTGTGGCCGGCACGCGGGGCCGGAACACAGTGATTTATTACCAATGATGGCGATTGTGATAACATGGACCGCAATACTGCGGAGCCGCGTGTCGATAGCCTTCCCGGCCCACAGAGCAGCGAGTGGGTCGAGTACCACCACGAAACCGCCGCGCCGAGCACGTACGTGTACGATTTCGTCTGGGACATCACTGAAGACGCAATCGGTCCGTTCTGTACCGATGCGGACGGCAACGTCCTGCTCGATTTCACCTGCCACGTCGCCGCGTCACCGCTCGGCTACAACAACCCGAAAGTGCTCGACCGCGCCGACGAGTTCGACATGGTCGACCCGCTGAAAATAGCCGGCCAGGACTTCTACGTTAGCACCGGCGGCTCGCCCGACGAAACGTCGCTGCCGGGTCCCGCCCACCTGATGGATAGGCTGACCGACATTACCAGCCACTACGACTTCGACACCGTCTTCCTCTCGAACTCCGGCGCAGAGGCCGTCGAGAACGCGATGAAGATCTGCTACGACAACTGCGAGACGCCGAAGTACGGCATTACCTTCGACGGCGCGTTCCACGGTCGGACCCTGGGAGCGCTCTCGCTGAACCGTTCGAAGTCCGTCTACCGCCGGAAGTTCCCCGAACTCAGCGGGATCCACGACGTGGAGTACTCCGAGGCCGGGGTCGAGCGCCTCCGTTCGAAACTCGACGCAGACACCGGCCACATCCCGCCCGAGGAAGTCGCATTCCTCATCTTGGAGCCGATACAGGGCGAAGGCGGCTATCGCGTCCCGAGCCCCGAGTTCCTCTCGGCCGTCGACGACCTCTGCCGGGAACACGACATCCCGATCATCGCCGACGAAATCCAGTCGGGAGCCGGCCGCACGGGCGAGATGTGGGCTGTCGACCACTACGACATCGAACCGGACGTCATCACGAGCGCGAAAGCGCTCCGGGTCGGCGCGACCATCTCCCGCTCGGACATCTTCCCGTCCGAAACGTCGCGACTCTCCTCGACGTGGGGGGCCGGAGACATCCTCGGCTCCATGCGCGGCGCACTGACACTCGCCGCTATCGAGGACCACGACCTGCTGGACAACGCCGCCGAGAAGGGGACGTACTTCATGGATCGGCTCCGCGAGGTTTCGGCGGACCGTCAGCTGGTCGAGGACGTTCGCGGTCTCGGCCTGATGACCGCGCTGGAGTTCGATACGGCTGACCGACGCGATGCCGTGATGGAAACCGCGCTCCAACACGGCCTTCTCACGCTCGGCTGTGGCCAGAAATCCCTCCGGCTCCTCCCGCCACTCGACGTCACCGAGCGCGAACTGGAACTCTGTCTCGACATCCTCGATTCGGTGTTTACCGAGGTTGCAGACCCTGTCGCGTCGGCCTGACCCTCGCGACTTCTGCGGTAACCGAAATGTTAAAATATGATTGATTCGACTGTGGGACTATGCCACGAGAGGCACGCGTAGACAGACGGAGGTATCTGCAGGCAATCGGTGGCACTGTCGCGACCCTGTCGGTCGCTGGCTGTCAATCGGGCAGCGGGGACTCACAGACGCTCACCGCGGGAACAGCGCCGGGCTTTCCGCCGTTCGAGATGAAGCAGGACGGCGAACTCGTCGGCTTCGACGTCGAGTTGCTGGAAGCTGTTATCGCGGCGTCGGAGTACGAACTGAGCGGGTGGGAAGAACTGGAGTTCAAATCACTCATTCCGGCGCTGAACAACGGGAACGTCGACGTCGTCGCGGCAGGCATGACGATCAACGACGACCGCGACGAAGCGATCGACTTCTCCGACCCGTACTACAGTTCGAACCAGGCCATCGTCGTCCGCGAGAGCGGGTCGTTCTCGCCGTCGTCGTTAGACGACCTCTCCGGAGCGACGGTCGGTGCACAGAAGGGGACGACCGGCGAATCCGTCATCAAGGACCAGCTCATCGAAGCGGGAACGGTTCCGGAGTCGAACTACAACGCGTACGGCAACTACGTGCTCGCCGTCGAGGATTTGCTGAACGAAAACGTCGACGTCATCATCATCGACGTCCCCGTCGCGAACTCCTTCGTGGCGGACCGCCCTATCGAGTCCGCGTTCGTCCACGAAACCGGCGAGCAGTTCGGCTTTGGGGTTCAGTCCGGCAACGACGAACTCGCGGGTGCGCTCAACAGCGGGCTGACTACCGTCGAGGACGACGGGACGTACCGGGACCTGACCGAGAAGTGGTTCGGACAGAAGTGAGGCCATGGCAGCAATCCTACTCCAGACCGCTGACTGGCTGTTCGTCGCCAACAACTGGGGCCTGTTGCTCGGCGGGACAGCTGTCACCATCGCGCTCACCGTCTCCAGTATTCTCCTGGGATTCGTCGTCGGGTTCCCGGCCGGTGCGATAGAGGTGTACGGCTCGGACAGGGCCCGGCGGTTGGTCGAACAGGTCGGGGTCGTCCTCCGTGGCACCCCGCTGCTGGTCATCATTATGATTCTGTACTTCGGCCTCTCTATCTCCAGTAGCGCGTTCGTCACGGCGACCATCGCGCTCGGTCTCCGGAGCGCCGCCTACCAGTCACAGATCTTCCGCGGTGCGCTCCAGAGCGTCGACGACGGACAGCTGGAAGCGGCACGCGCCGTCGCGATGTCCCGGTTCGAAGCGATTCGACACGTCGTCGTCCCGCAGGCGCTCCGCCGGAGCGTCCCGGGGTTCCAGAACGAGTTTACCATCGTCCTCAAGGACACAAGCATTGCCATCGTCATCGGAATCGGCGAGCTGCTGACGACGGGACAGAACCTCTACGAAGGCGGGCAGTCGACGGCGGCACTCGAAATATTCCTCGCCGTCAGCCTCGTCTACTTCGTGCTGACGTTCGCGACGAATCGGTCGCTCGACAAGCTCAGTGACTACTACGCCGTACCGGAGGGAACGACATGACACAGCCACTACTTTCAATCGACGACTTGCACAAGTCCTACGGGAACGAAGAGGTACTGGAGGGCGTGGGCCTCGAGATGGACCAGGGCGACGTGACGGTCCTCATCGGCCCCAGCGGCTCGGGCAAGTCCACGCTGCTCCGATGTGTGAACCGACTGACGGAGATCAACAGTGGCCGGATCGCCCTCGACGGGCAGGACGTGACCGGAGCCGACACTGACGTCAACGAACTCCGAAAGGAGGTCGGCATGGTGTTCCAGGATTTCAACCTCTTTGCGCACCTGACGGCGCTCGAAAACGTCACGCTCGGCCCGAAAAAGTACTCGGCATGGACGCTGCTGACGCCGAGGAAGCCGGCCGGACCCATCTCGAACAGGTCGGATTGCTGGAGCAGGCCGACTCCTACCCCGCTGAACTCTCCGGCGGACAGAAACAGCGCGTCGGTATCGCGCGCGCACTCGCGATGGACCCGGAACTGTTACTGTTCGACGAACCGACCAGCGCGCTCGACCCGGAACTCGTCGGCGAGGTCGTCGAGGTGATGCGCGACCTCGCAGCGGAGGGCATCACGATGCTCGTGGTCAGTCACGAGATGGACTTCGCGCGGTCGGCCGCGTCGGACATCGTGTTCCTCGACGACGGTGAAATCGTCGAACACGGCCCACCGGAGCAACTGTTCCAGAACCCGACAGCGGACAGAACCGAACAGTTCCTGAGCAGATTGCACGCACACGAGGAGACGGCATGAGCACGGCCGAATCGACAACGTCGCCGAATCCGGGGCTCCGTGACCGCGTGGAGACGGTCTTCACCGTCCGCCCCCTCACAGTCGGCCTGGCACTGTTCTGGGTCTGGGTTCTCGCCCGCTGGACCACTGATTTCGTTCTCGCGGGGGTATTCGGGCTTGACCGCGGCACGCCGTTCGTTCCGGCGGCCCCGTTTCTGACGACAGCGGACACTGTCGCCTCGCTCGCCGCGTCACTTGGTGTTGCCGGAGCGCCGCTCGTGTGGTTCGCCAACGCGCTCCGGTTTGCCGCCGACGCGACGGCGTATCTGCCGGCACTGGCCCACGGCGTCTGGACGACGGTGCTACTGACGGTCTTCAGCGTCTGTCTCGGGTTCACGCTGGCGCTCCCGCTCAGCGTCGTCCGTGTGTACGGAGGGCGGTGGGCCCGGTGGTTCGCGCTGTCGTACACGGAACTCATCCGCGGGACGCCATTGCTCGCCCAGTTGTTCGTCCTCTACTTTGCGACCTCACTCACGCAGGTTCTCAGAGGCGTCCCGGGGGTCGGCGTCGGATTCATTCCCGCGCAGGCGTTCTGGGTCGCTGTCATCAGTTTCACGCTGAACAGCGCCGCCTACCAGTCCGAGTATCTGCGCGCGTCACTGGAGTCCGTCGACGGCGGGCAGTTGACCGCTGCACGCGCCATCGGGCTCTCGAAGCTCGAAGGGATACGGTACGTCGTCGTTCCACAGGGCCTCCGACTCGCGCTTCCCAGCTGGACGAACGAACTCGTGTACCTCATCAAGTACTCCTCGCTGGCGAGTTTCATCACCGTCCAAGAGCTGTACGGCCGGACGAGTACCATCGCTAACGAAACGTACCAGTATACCGAACTCTTCGTGCTGGTGGCGATACTGTATCTGGCCCTGGTCGTGTCGGCATCAGCACTGATGGACCGAGTTGAATCGCACACCGCAACCGCCGGTGTCGGACACACCAGACAATGATTACGCTCTTAGGGTCACCGATCAAATATCTCAGCACATCCCATGAGCCAAACCGATAGCGCCGGAGCACGGCTAACACTCGACCTGTGGCACCCGAACTGCTGGGCTATCGAAGCAACCGACCACACCGATGGCGGTATCCTGGCACATACGGTGCAACAGACCGTCCAGTCGCCGACAGCATCGGTCAACGGCGTGTTTACGGCGTACGGAGCCACGAAGTCGGCTGTCGAGGACTGCCTCGACGCAGTCCGTGCGTCACCTCACGCCGGAGAGATACAGGAACTTCAGGCACGCATCGGACACAAGCGCGATGCACCGGGAACCGTCGTCAGACAGTTCCTGCTAGAGTACGACCCAGAAGAGTTAGTCTGCCCAACACTCCTCGAACACGGATTCGTCCACAGCGCGCCCGTTCGTATCGAAGACGGGCGCGAACGGTGGCAAGTGAGCTTCACCGGAGAGCGGCCCGAAATACAGTCCGCACTCGATGCCGTCGAAGCCGACGCCGACGCTGACGTGTCGGTCGAGTCCATCGTCACGCCTGACAGCGACTCCGAGCGGTCGGTGGGTGGGCTCCGAACCGACTCGCTAACGCCGGCCCAGCGGCGCGCGTTCGAAGCGGCCCGCGAGGCCGGCTACTATCAGTGGCCGCGTGGGATTTCGGTCCGCGAACTCGCCGACCAGATGGATATTTCGAAGACCACGCTCCTCGAACATCTCCGAACTGCGGAGTCGAAACTTCTGGACCCCGAGTAGCCCTCCCAGGGACCTGCATCCGGAAGGGTCTACGTCTGAGACGTGCGTGATCCCGGCATCTGCAGCCACCAGTAGGACGTTCCATTTCGAGCCGGTATGATCTCTTGTAGTCCGGTCGGGAGTCCCCCAACAAGCGCGTGCCAGAGCGCTGCTCGGTCGAGCTACCTGCTGGGAGGCCCCGCAGTGTAATCCGGCCGCACCTCCTGTCTCGTATGCGGCTATCGAAATCGTCCATTGAGACAACACAGCTGAGAAGCAGAATCCGCCCAGTTCTATATAGCGCTATATGATTTATTAGTTCAGCAGCCACCACCCGGAGTGCGGCAATAGTGTTGAATAGACAACAATAAAATCACAGTAGCGAGTAAATTTCGGCCTCGTACACATCCCTGACCCGAGTTCCCCATTCGTGGGTGTAGGTATCGATGACGTCCTGTGCCACGTCGCCTCTGAGGTATTTGACGACGCCGCGATCACCGGTCCGATCCCGAAGGTGTGTCGTGAAGAAGTGCCGGAAGTAGTGCGGCGTAACGTTCTCTTCGGCTCCCCCACCGTCCGAGTACCAACCGAACTCGCGCGCGTGGGATTCGACGATGTGGTGTACCATATTCGGCGTGAGTCGCTCCCCCCAGCTGTCGCTTGTAGACACAAACAGCGGCGCTGCTGGGGACTGTGTGTCCGGCCGAATTGCGAGCCAGTGCCGCAGCACTGATGCCAGTTCGGCGTCGACAGGGATCGTCGTCTCCCGTTTCCGCTTGTTGGACGCTGTCCGCTCTTCCCCGTTACTGGCCTCGCCACGAGCCGTGTCTGCCGCGACGAACAACGAGTCCGGACGCCCGTCGAGCCCCGCTCGGACCGGGATCTCCGGTCTGGGGCCGGGGGTTTCGAGGTTGAGGTCACGGATATCGAGGTTACACAGTTCGCCGGCCCGCATACCCGTTTTCAGCAACGTCACTACGATAGCCCGCTCTAGCGGATGTGGGACGCTGTCGACGAACGTCCGCATCGACTGGAGGTCGATTTCGCGGCGGGTCGGGTCGGTATTGATGGACTCGTCCATCTCTTCCATGACCAGCGTCATCGGGTTCGATTCGAAGACACCTACCTGTGTCATGTACGCGAAAAACCGGTGTAGATAGGAGGCGTACGTCGCGACTGTACTTTCTTCGACGTTACCGCGGAGGCTGTGAACATATGCCATGCAGTCCCGGTGGGAGGCCTCCTGGACGGGAATGGGCTGGTGGCCGTCTGCCAGATAGGACTCGAAGTCCCGAAGGACGCGCTCGTAGGAGGCACGAGTTCGGTCGCTCTTTCCGTGGTACGTGATGTCATCGAGGAAATACCCGACCGGGTCCGACTCGGCGTCCGGCGTGGTCGTATCCGTGCTCATTCGTCCCGAACGTACCCTCCGTGTCGCCCGCTGTACTGCACTTCGTTGTTGGACTGCAGTTCCTGCAGCGTCTCTTCGAGGCGTTCCTCGATATCGTCGGTCAGTCCGGCGAGCAGGTCGTCCCACTCGTAGTAGTCTCCGTCAGCCAGAATCTCTCGGACCCGGTCTTCCAGCCCGTCACCCCCAGGGGTAGCGTCCGGAGAACGGGGTTCCTCGCTCTCGCTCTCAGCGGCGTCCGACTCGGTTGTTTCGGATGCTACTGGCTCGAACCCGCTTCGGCCCGCCTGTACCATCGTCCGGACGAACTCGCTTTGACTCATATCCAGTTCCTCGGCGTGGGCCTGCCACTGTTCTTTCTGGTAGGCCGGAATGTACGTCCGAACCGTCGTTCGTTCACTGTCACTGGACACATTTTACCCTGGGACGCCGGGGACTTCAATGTAGTCCCATACTCAGGGATAAACACACTTATTTGGGTGCGTGGTACCCTATTTGCGGGAGTTATGCGCCGATACTGATATTAGTCTGTCATTTTAGCAGTAGATAAGGTCAGATACACAAATACAAAAGGGGCGTAGATTTCTGTCCCTCATCTGATCGGTCCATTCCATTACCCGGATAAAGTGCTCTGTTGAATAGCGGTGTTGGTTGAGGTGGTCGGAATTTGAGTCGGCTTGTTAGTAGCTGACGCTAGTGGTCTCAAGACCGGGGTCGTCTCAGTGTAGCTCAGATGCCGCTATTCAACAGAGCAGAGTAGACTGCTGTGTTGAATAGCGGTGCTGGTCGGGACAGTGGAAATTTGAATTGACTTGTCAGGGGCTGATGCCGGTAATCTCAAAATCGGTGCCGCCTCACCGTGGCTCAGGAGACGCTATTCAACACAGCAGGATAAAGACGTATGGTAGCACAGTCACGGATTGTCAATACGAGGCAGTGTCGTTCTGATCTAGTGAGAGACCACTTCGAGTGGGTCCGAGACTATTCCGGCCTGGTTCAGCTACTCACCAATACTCAAACCAGTGGACCGGACAGTCTGTCGCAACCGCTCAGGTGTCGCAGACCCTTCCTGCATACTGTCCCCTTGCTCTCTCACGCTGCATACCGACAGCCGCGACTTTCCCGGATGACACGCGCGTCAGTTCTGGTGACGCGCCTGTTGGCGCTGTTGCCAAATGGAGAGGCCGTCTATGTCCCGCCGTAATCGCCATATTACGACTTTATTGGGGGAAGCCGTCGTTGCCTAAGTATGCCGGGACTGTTCTCTCTCGGACTCAAGGCCCCAAAGTGTACTCCACAAGCTGCTAAAGCGCGCACCCGTCGCTGCTACAGTGCCAGTCTTGGCGACCCTCGCTATCGTGACCCTACACACCACTGGTTCGCTGCAGTGGCCGAAAAGCGCCCTCTCGCCACGAGAACACGATTTGGTTCTGTTCCGTCGTGACTCGGTTGGGAAACACAGATCGCCATTAAAATACCCTGTCGACGGTTCCGTAGCCAAATGCAGAATGGCCTTCCTCAGAAGCGACCGCTGCGTACCGGTGACTTCGGTTACGGTCAGCCATATTCGATATTTCCGCTCCCGACTGAGCGGAATGTCCCGCTTTCCACCACCGTCCCTGAACGCTCTGTTCAGTGCAAGGTATAGGACGCTGTCAGCAACCAGATACGTGACCTACTCGAGCCTTGCTATCCCTTTTCCACATGGATCACCCAGGTATATCGAAAGTGGACCCAATATAAACCGCGAGTGCCAGAGAATGTCGGACTGAAACCCTACTTCATTAGCGTGTCCAGGCTGAAGCTAGCGACATGCGCGTTCGACGATACGCACTCTCTCAGGCGGGTGGGTCCGATGGCTAACGACGCACTTGTCCTTTTGTTCATGATTGCGATTGTACTCGTAGTCATGGCTGTTACCCTTATTGGTGGGTTCTATCTGGTCAAATACCTCGTCGAGCGGACGTTCAATTCGTAGCTCGATCCCCCAGAGCGCTGACTGTGGAGCAGACTGACTGAGATTTTCCTAGGCACCATCTTGTAATTACTGATAGTAATCCCTATACTACAGCCACAGTGGTCCATCTGGTCCCCATAAATTGCATAGCGCTATACTGAATTTTCGTCAGCTCGACCTTCTCGGATCGGAGATCAGGGACCCCAATGAGCGACAGGACAGAGCGCGCTGTCACGTCGATGGACACCTGAAAAGGCTGTTCCGGGTCACGCCCACCTCTGTGGCAAGGACAGTCTCTGCCCGCGAGCTACTCGAATGTCAGCGTTGGGTTACCGTGAAAACAAAGGCTATCAGCAGAAACCAGCGCTGTATAGCAGCCAGTTCATGGTCCGAGTCTCCACTGTCAATTCCCGTCACTCCCGGTCGCCACTCCCAGAATCGTTGTCTCGGCGTCGAAATATGTCGGGGCATCGGTATCGATTTCGAATTCAAGAACGGTTTCAAGATCACCGGTCCCCTCAGTGAGTTGCTCGGCGAGATCCGTATAGCCCTCTGCGAGCGTCCGGTATTCGTCGATTTCGTCCTGTTTCGCCTGTGCTCGCTTCTGCTTGGCCTCGATGTTTTCGACAGCGGCTTCCGCATCGGGTTCCGGTCGGCCTGAACTTTCAGACAATGTCGCACGAGCGTCGGCGGTGTCCTGTTCGATTTCTTCGAGCAAATCGGAGAGCTCCGCACTGCGCTGGTCCAGATGGCCAGCAAGAATCGCAGCCTGGGTTCGACAGTACTCGGCGAGTTCCGCCTGCGAGATTTCTCCTGCGTCGTCGCTCATTGAAAGAAGTACGTCGCCAGCGCGAAAATCGGTTTCGGTGAACCGGATTACTCTTCTTCCTCTTCGCCCAGACTCTGTGACGGACCGCCCGAGAAGACGAACTCGTGCTCGGCTTCGGTCTCGAAGCGGTTCAGGATGTCACCGAGTGGCTTCGCGTAGCGTTTGAGCTGTTCGGCACGCGAAGACACTTCGTTGAGCTCTGCGGCCTGCTCTTCGGCTGCGCCGGCCACGGTCTGGGTTTCGGCCATCATCTGGTCACTTGTCTCGGCTGCCGACTGTAGCGTCGTCGCCACCGTCCGGAACCGCTCGAGCGAGTCACCAAGGTCGATGTCCGGATTGTCCGCTTCCAGTTCTTCGAGCGTGTCCACGAGGGTATCGAGGTCCTCTGAGATGGTCGCGAGGCGGTCCTTCTGGTCGTAGGCGTCGTCGGAGATTTTCTGTGTGGATTCGGCCACCTGCTCGGACGCGTCACGGACGGACTCCGCACTCGACAGAACGACGTCTCCGGATTCCGCGACTTCGTCGGCGAAGCTGTTGAGCTGACCGATCGTCTTTTCGAGTTCGTCGACCATGCCGTTGAACTCGCTGGCGATCCGGTCCATCGACTCGTTCTCGCCGTCGGTTGCCATCCGCTCGGTGAGGTTTCCAGCGGCCGTCTCCTCCATCACGTCGGAGAATTCTTCGGCCTTCTTCTGGAGGTATTTGTTGACTTCAAGGGCTTCCGCGCGGGAAACCTCTGCCTCTTTCTGTGCACGCTCGGCCTCGTTGATCTGTTGTTTGAGCGCGTCGCGCATATCAGCGAACCCGCTGTACAGGCGGCCGATATTGTCGATACGACTGGTGGCGATCTCGACGTCGAGGTTCCCCTGTCGCATCTGGTCCGTCTTTCGGGTCAGGCGGTCGATGGACGTTGCCGTGTTGTACCCGAGTATCGCACCGACGCCCGCGATGAGCAACACCATCAGTGCCGTGCCGATAAGTCCGTACTGCTGGACGTTCTGGACGAAGCCAAAGACCGCGGAGTTGGGTGCGTGTACGAGAACGACCCAGTCAGTGCCCTGAATCGGTGCATAGCCGACAGTGTAGCGCTCGTTGAGTACGTCAGTCGCCGGCATGTCAGCGGTGACGCCGGACTGTTGCTCCGACGAGCGGAGGTCATCTGCCGCGTCGATCGGTTCCGTGGCAGGGCTGTTCGAGCTATACGACTGCAGCATGTTTTCGCCGAGGCCGCGGCTCCCGTCTCTGGGTTCGTCGATCATGACGACCGCCGACCCGTTGACGACCTGCGTGAATCCGCCTTCGGCCCTGTTGTTCCCCTGAAGCGAGTTCGCGATTTCGTCGAGCGAGTACTCGATGAGGATATACCGGTTCTGTGAGGCATCGACAGGACTGGCGAAGCCGACGACCGGGCCGGAGTTCGTCTGGTACACGTCGGAGACGGCGACATCGCTTGCCGTTTCGAAGTTCGCACCGGTAAGCCAGGCCCTGCTCGTCGATTCGAGCGCCGAGTTAGTTAGCACCTGTGAGTTAGATGTGCTGGCGACAACCTGGGATTGGCCGGCATTCCGTTCGACCAGATGGATGTCGGCAGCATCTGCGGACAAGGCGGCTTTCCGATTGTTGAGTTCGATATTGATATCGTCTGTCTCACTACTGGCCCAAACGTCGTCGGAAGAGACGAACTGGGTCGATAACCGGTTTCGATCAACCCACTGTGACAGGATATCAGCCTCCTGTGCGGCGGCGTTTTCGTAGTCGCTCAGAACCTGTTGTTCCGTGTAGTTCTTGACTTGCTCTGTCGCGGCAAGGCCGATGAGCCCAACCGACAGCGCCATCACGAAGAGGACGATACCGAATTTGAGTGCGAAGTTTCGCCGGATGAAATCCGGGACGACTGTTGCAAGAATCCCACCGGAGGCGTTCGAATCGTTTTCTGAACTGTCTGGTATCTGTGTGTCTCCTGAACTCATAGCTAGTTCCCTCCAAGCGAGCAGTTAGCCGCTGGACCGCTGTCGCATGCGTACTGTACATCCGCTGGTTCCCCAACCAGGCCGTAGTAGCTGCCATAGGACTGCCGTACCTCCGGCTTTCCTCTCACGACCGGCACTTGACGCATCGCCTGGTGATCACAGGCCCGGAGAGTCTGTGCTCCGAGACCGGCGTCGTACTCGTGTCCTTCGAGCGCTCCGATGACATCGATCGGATTGAACGTTCCCGCCCGCTCGGCTGCACTGGCGTATTGCAGCGTTTGCGTGTATGCGATGTGGGCTGCTCCTGATGGGGACGCCGATTTCGAGGTCCCCGTCGAACTGCCGTACTCCTCACGGAACGTCTCTCGGAAGGTATTCGACAGCGGCGAGTTGATCTCCGGACTCCAAGCGACCGTTCCGATAACACCCTCTATCGCATCGCCTGCGGTCCGAGCAATATCTCTCGAGGCTATCGGAAGGACGATATTCGACTCCGGGAACTCCTCCCGGAACGCTCTGAGTGCGTTTACTGCGTCGAGGCCCCCCAGTCCGAGCACTATCACGTCGAAATCGACCGACTTGATGTCTTCTGCGTACTGAGAGTAGTCGGTCGTCCCGACCTGTGCAGTTGTGTCCCAAACAGGTGCCCAGCCGAGATTCCCGAGGGCTGTATCCATCTCATCCCGGAGCGTCTGTCCCCACTCATTGTCCTGGGAGATCTTGACGTAATTGACGTCGTCTCCGAACTCGTTACTGAGGGCCGGAGCCAGCGCTTTGGCCGCCATGTGGTTGTTGTACATCTCGCGGAAGGAGTACCGGTTGCAGTCGATACCCGTCAGCGAGTTCGCGTTGGCCATCGTCGCCATGTACACGACCTGGTTCTGTGCGGCGACCTCCTGATTGGCCAGGCCGGAATTGCTGGACGTTCCGCCAGCAAGCATAATCACCTCCTCGCTATCAACAAGCCGCTGTGCGTTGCTCCGGGCGGTCTCCGAATTACCACCCGTGTCTTCGACAGCGAATTCGACATCCTTATCGAGAAGTCCGTCACCGTCCAGCGGTGACTCGTACTGCTCGCTCGTTACCCACCCACCACCGTTGTTAATGTGCTTGACCGCGAGTTTGAAACCTCGGAGCTCCTGCTTGCCGGCCGTTGAGTATGCCCCCGAGGAAGCGACGTTGAAACCGAACGTCACCGAATCCCCGGACACCGGAAAGTTTCCAACTGGCGTTGGGGTCGGCGTCCCGTCCCCATCTGTCACTCCCTCGCTGCCACCACAGCCTGCAAGTCCGGCCAGTCCGGCCGCACCAATCGAACGGAGTAGGTTCCGCCTAAAGACGGACGGCCCACCACCATCTCTCCCTGAATCCATACTGGCGTGTCTAAATTAGTATAGCACATAAACTTTTGGAGAAAACTTATACTGTCCATAACCCATGACGAAAAATACGAGCTAACGCCCTCCACCCCAGTAAGGTGTAATTAACAGGTCCGTTAGACGACGGGTTCTCCGGGATTTATACCCAGCCAGTGAGCAACGTCGGATATGACGGAGTTAGTTACGTTCGGTGAGACGATGTTGCGGTTGTCGCCACCTGACGACGAGCGACTGGAGACTGCAGACCAGTACACCGTCAGGGCGGCTGGTGCGGAGTCAAACGTCGCGGTCGCTGCTCAACGGCTTGGGCTCGATGCATTGTGGGCCTCAAAGCTCCCCGACTCACCGGTTGGTCGCCGAGTCACGGGAGAACTCAAACACCATGGCGTATCGGTCGATGTCGCCTGGGACGACTCGGACAGCGCCCGACAGGGAACCTACTATCTGGAGCAGGGTAGTCCACCGCGGGGCAACGATGTTATCTACGATCGCCAGAGCGCCAGTGTCACGACCGCCACACCGGGGGAGCTTCCGACGGAGACCATCGCGGACGCCGCGGGATTCCACACCTCGGGTATCACACCGGCGCTCTCAGAGACTCTCGAATCGACCACTGCTGACCTCCTCTCGCTCGCACAGGACGCGGGCACGACCACGAGCCTCGATCTGAACTACCGCTCGAAGCTCTGGACGCCGGCGGAAGCCCGCTCGGTCCTGACCGGGCTATTCCCGTCTGTCGACGTACTCGTCGTCGCCGAACGCGACGCGAACGTCGTGTTGGACCGGACCGGTGATGCGGAAACGATTGCCCGGGACCTCGCCGCCGAGTACGGGTTCGAAGCAACAGTAATCACCCGTGGCAGCGACGGGGCGCTCGCGCTTGCCGACGGGGCTGTAACGGAGCAACCGACGTTCGAGTCGACCGACGCCCATCCGGTCGGGACCGGCGACTCCTTCGTCGGCGGCTTCCTCTCGCAGTATCTCTCCGGTGGCAGCGTCGCGGACGGGCTCGCCTGGGGTGCTGCGACAGCCGCACTCAAACGGACGATTCCGGGTGACATTGCCGTCGTGTCACCCGACGAGATCCGTTCGATTCTCAGTGGCGACACGGAAGCGATTTCCCGGTAGCTACGCCGTCCAGCAAGGTTCTTATCCCTTCGCGGGGAACGGCAGGGTATGATTAACTATGAACGCTGTAAACTGTGGCTCCCCAGAGACGGAGGTCACAATGCGTAGCGCAAAGATTGTCTGTACCCTCGGCCCTGCGTCGGACTCGGTCGACGACATCGCGTCACTTGCAAAGGCCGGGATGTCTGTTGCCAGACTGAACGCGAGCCACGGTTCGCCGGAACACCGCCGTGAAATGATCGATCGCATCCGCGAGGTAGACGAGGCGGTCGAGGAACCGGTCGCGGCCATGCTCGATATGCCTGGGCCGGAAGTCCGGACCGCGGAGATCGACGAGCCGATTCAGCTCACGGAGGGGTCCACCATCCGCTACGTCGTCGGCGACGACGCGACGCCCGAGGAGGTCGGCCTCTCGCAGTCGATCACGGCGGTCGAGCCGGGCGACCGGGTGTTGCTTGACGACGGACGCATCGAGACGACTGTCGAACGTGTCGAGGACGACACGGTGTTTGCGACCGTCGAGAACGGCGGTGAACTGGCCGCCCGCAAGGGTGTCAACGTTCCCGGCGTCGAACTCGACCTGCCGACGATTACGGCAAACGACGAGCGAGAACTCGACGTGGCCGCCGAGAAGGAGCCGGATTTCGTGGCCGCGTCGTTCGTCCGTGACGGCGAGGACATCTACGAGATCAGCCAGGCGCTCGAAGAGCGCGGCGTCGACATCCCGATCATCGCCAAGATCGAACGGGCCGGGGCCGTCGAGAACCTCGACTCGATCATCGACGAGCCTACGGCGTGATGGTTGCCCGCGGTGACCTCGGCGTCGAGTGCCCGCTCGAAGACGTGCCGATCATTCAAAAGCGTATCATCCGTCGGTGTCACGAGGCCGGCGTCCCGGTCATCACGGCCACCGAGATGCTCGACTCGATGGTCCACTCCCGGCGGCCGACCCGCGCGGAGGCCTCAGACGTAGCAAACGCAGTGCTTGACGGCACCGATGCAGTGATGCTCTCGGGCGAGACGGCGATCGGTGACCACCCGGCTCGCGTCGTCGAGACGATGGACCGGATTATCCGCGATGTCGAGAGCAGCGAGGAGTACGCCGAGTCCCGGGAACAGCGCGTGCCAAACGCCGGTGACACCCGGACAGACGCGCTCGCGCGCTCCGGTCGGTTCCTCGCTCGCGACATCGGGGCGTCGGCGATTGTCGCCGCGTCCGAGTCCGGCTACACCGCTTTGAAATCGGCCAAGTACCGGCCCTCGATCCCCATCGTCGCGTCGACGCCGAGCGAGCGCGTCCGCCGGAAGCTCGCGCTCTCGTGGGGTATCACACCCGTAACGACCGAGTACACCACCGAAGGCGCTGATGCCGTCATCCAGACGGCAGTGCAGGCGGCTCTCGACACCGAAGCCGCGGACAGCGGTGACACGGTCGTCGTTCTCTCCGGGATGATGACTGAACTGGAGGGGATGAACACGGCGAACATGCTGAAAGTCCACGTCGCGGCCGAAACAGTCGCTAGCGGTCGGTCCATCGTCGACGGCCTGGTGACCGGCCCCGTCCACCGGATTTCGACAGCGCCGCCCCGGGAGTCGCCGGGCGACCTCTCGAACGTCCCCGACGGGGCTATTCTGGCAGTGCCCGAAGGGTTCGACGGCGAGTTCGTCGGCGACACCAGCCGCATCGGGGGCATCATCGACGCCCACGAGGGCGTCACGAGCTACGCGGCCATCGTCGCCCGCGAGCTTTCGATTCCGATGATCTCGAACGCGGATTTGCCCGATGCTGTCTCCGACGGATCGACCGTCACACTGGATTCGGAGCGCGGCGTCGTCTACGAGGAGGCTGTCGGGAGGGAAGACATCTCGGGCAGGGAGCGAGACTACTGACCGCGGTAGAATCTGTGTAGTTAAGTATCGGTGGGGCAACCCTTCGACCAGCATGGGCGCTTACGCAGGGGTCGACCTCGGAGCGACACATATTCGGGCTGTTATCGGTGACGAGACGGGTTCGATACTCTCGTCACACAAAACTGAGACACCGCGTGGACCGGCAGGTATCGCGGTCACGGAGGCGGTCCTCGACGCGATCCGACAGGCCTGTGACGCCGCCGATATCGCCCCCACAGACGTGGTTGCCGCCGGTATCGGGTCCTTCGGTCCGATGGATCTGGCCGAAGGGGTCGTCGAAAACCCCGCGAACCTCCCCGACACCATCGACCGGATTCCGCTGACCGGGCCGGTGGAAAATCTCATCGGCAGCGAGCGGGTGTCGCTGCACAACGACGCCAACGCCGGCGTCATCGGTGAGCGGTTCTACTCGGACCGGAGCCCCGATGACATGGTGTATCTCACAATCTCCTCCGGGGTCGGTGCCGGGGTCGCTGTCGACGGGAATATCCTCTCAGGCTGGGACGGCAACGCTGGAGAAGTCGGCCACTTGACGATCGACCCACATGGGTTCATGACCTGTGGCTGTGGGCACGACGGCCACTGGGAAGCGTACTGTTCGGGCGAGAACATCCCGCGGTACGCCACACAACTGCACCGGGAGGACCCCGTCGAGACGGCGCTCCCGATCGAGACTGAGGAGTTTTCCGCGGCGGATATCTTCGAATATGCCGGCGAAGACGAGTTCGCGTCCCACGTCCTCGACCAGATCTGTCACTGGAACGCGATCGGCGTCGCGAACATCGTCCACGCGTACGCGCCCCTCGTCGTCTACGTCGGTGGGGCCGTTGCGCTCAACAACCCCGAGCAGGTGCTAGACCCGATCCGAGACCGGCTCGACGACATGGTGATGTCGAACATTCCGGATATCCAGTTGACGCAGTTCGGTGACGACGTCGTAGTCCGTGGCGCACTGGCGTCCGCGCTGACTGGCGGCACAGGTGACCCGTCACAGCGCGTTTGAAAAGCGTCGACCTGACCGCGAAACGTCGGCCTACTGTTGCAGGTCGTACAGCCGCCGGAAGGCCGTCGGGGGGAACCGCGGTTCGACACGGCTCGGCGGGCGGCCCTGTCCGTTGGTGGTCGTCGCCTCGACACGGTCGACGACACCGGATTCGGCCATTTCGTAGAGGAACCGTTTGACCGTCCCGGCCGAGAGATCGACTGATTGTGCCGACGCAATCGCCTCCGTCGTTGCCGTTACCGAGGAGCGTTCGCTCTCCTCCAGGTCGATGAGTTCCCTGAGAACGGCCTGTCGGTTCGTCGGCAGGGAGAGGACGACGCCCAACGAAATGCAGGGGTCGGGCACCTCCGCGATGGCCGCGTCGACGTTGGCCTGTGTGATGCGGTCCTGGCCCCGTTCCTCGGCCAACTCCGCAGCGATAAACAGTGCGGCAAGGGCATCGTGGGCGTTTCCGTCCGCCCAATCGGCGATATGCCTCGCCAGACCGTGATCGAGTCCCTGCTGAGCCAGCCCGTTCGAGGTTCTGGTCATCAACACGTCGACGAGCATCTGCCGCTGATAGCGGTCGATACTGATCGACTCGGCGGTGTACCGCGTCAGTTCCGTTGTCGACGGGTCGTCGCGACCGATAGCGAGCCAGCTGACGTTGCTCGGTAAGCCAGCAAACAGGTCAACGAGGGCCGGGGCCTGGATGCTCTCCGGTTCGCTGATGTGGTCGACTGCAATGACGATGCCCGTGCGTTGCTCTCGTACCAGTTCGTGGAGTCGGGATTTGAGCGTCTCCGTCCCGATCCCGTGTTCCGGCACCGATTCGTCCACGAGCGAGTCCAGCACTGCATGGTAGAACGCGAACTCGCTTGCGGTCTCTCGGGCGTTCACGTAGACGAACGACGGCGAGGTCGGTGGCTGTGCACGGGTCGTCGTGTGGATAATCGCCTGTTGTTCCGTCGGGAGCTGTTCTAAATTGGCGAACAGCGCCGTGATAACTGCGGACTTCCCTGAACCACGGGGGCCGTACACGTACGCGTTCGGCGGAAGCTGCCCATCGAACACCGGATCGAGGTGGTCGAGTAGGCGCTCGAGCACCGGACCGCGGTCAGCCGGCTCCTCTATGTGGACGACCGGTGAGATCGACTCGTAATCCTGAATGAGCCGTGGCTCACCGTTCCGGCGTTGTCGACGCTTGATTCTCGCTTCGATGTCCATGCTTGGAAATTAGATCGTGTGTATATTCGATTGGACCTGTAAATAAAAAGCCGTATGAGTTCTTACGGCAGGGGGATCGCTGCGGACGTCGTGAACACTCCAGCCAGTGCCAGAATGCCCAGGATGAGGGTCGTCGTGATGATCGAGGCGGCTGGCGGGTCAAAGTGCGTATCCGAGTGCGCGTAGAAGATGCGCTGGTAGACCTCACCGAACAGCGCACCCAGGATACCGAAGAATGCGCCCAGTCCGAGCGCGACTAGGACGCTCGCTCCATCCGTCATCGCCATACTAGCGACGAACGTTGCTGGGAGCGTCATGTGGTGTGTGACCGGGAATTTCTCCACGCCGAGGTTCAGGAACAGCAGACTCGCTGCTGAGATACCGAACGGGAGGAAGAGACTTCCAGTCTTCGCGAAGATGTACGCACCGAGGATGCCGGTGATGAGCCCGAGCATTGCGACGTGTGTCCACTTGTACTGGTGTGGCAGCCACGGCTCGACAGCCGGTCGCTCGGCAGCCATGGCTCCGCCATCCGTTGCGACTTCTTCACTGTTGCTCGACCGCATCTTTCCGCTCTCGAACGGCGACATATCGAGCAGGCCACTTCCGCGGGCACGGCCGATAACCGGGTAGCCGAAGACCAGACGGGCGATAACAGCCGTCAGGATAACGCCTGCTGCAGGCGGGTCGATTGGAATCCCGAGTCCGCCGGACGTCTGCCGGATTGCCATCCCCAGGATGCCGAACACACCACCGACGGCGAGGACGTCCGGTCGGGTACCGAGGGCGTAGGCGATGTCCTTCGCCGGGTGGTAGTCACCGTCGTCCGGCTCGTACATTCCGTCGTACTTCGCAGCGTAAGCGGCTGCTGCCACACCACCAGCGAAGGCGACGTGTGGCCCGAACACGGGACCGAAGGCCAGCGGGCCGACGATGCCGGCTCCGTACCCACCGGCGCCACCCGCGATGACGTCAGGAGAACCGCCGACGAACGACTCTGAGACGACGTTGCCGGCTTCTCCGATAAGCACCATGAAGCCGGTGAAACAGAACGCCGGGAGTGCACCGATAGATGCCCCGAACGCGCCGCCCGCGAACGCCGCGATGGCGAGGACGAGCATATCGACTGCCGTGAGTCCGAATGCGATTGCCATCTGTTATTCCTCCTGTGCCCAGTCGCGGGAACGGTCGACGGCGTCGTCCCAGCGATCGTACATCTTGTCTGCCTTCTCGGCGTCCATCTCCGGCGAGAACTCCTTGTCGACCTGCCAGTTGTCGCGGAGCTCGTCGACGGTGTCCCAGTACCCGACGGCGAGACCGGCCGCATAGGCCGACCCCAGTGCGGTGGTCTCGTCGACCTGCGGGCGGGCGATATCCGTCTGGATGATGTCCGACTGGAGCTGACAGAGGAAGTTGTTCTTGACTGCACCGCCGTCGACTCGCAGCGTCGTCATCTCGACACCGGAGTCTTCCTCCATCGCCTCCGCGAGGTCGCGGGTCTGGTATGCGATGGATTCCAGGGTCGCACGCACGATGTGCTCCTTTCGCGTTCCGCGAGTCATACCGACAATCGTCCCGCGGGCGCGGCCGTCCCAGTGCGGAGCGCCGAGCCCCGTGAAGGCCGGCACCATGTAGACACCGTCGGTCGATTCGACCGAGCGGGCCAGTTCCGCCGTCTGGGCGGCGTTGTTGATGAGGTCGACGTCTTCGAGCCATTCGATTGCCGCGCCGGCGATGAAGATGGAGCCTTCAAGCGCGTACTGGACGGGTTCACCGGACATCTGGAAGCCAATCGTCGTCAGCAGGCCGTTATCGGAGGCGACTGCTTCGGAACCGGTGTTCATCAGATAGAACGCGCCGGTACCGTAGGTGTTCTTCGCATCGCCCTTGTCGAAGCAGGTCTGGCCGAACAGTGCGGCCTGCTGGTCACCCAGCGCGCCCGCAACGGGGACTTCCTCTTCGAGGAAACCGTCCGCGTCGGTGTGACCGTACAGGCTCTCGTCGGAGGACGGGCGGACTTCCGGAACCATGGACTCCGGGACGCCGAACTCTTCGAGGAGTTCGTCGTCCCACTCCATGTCGTGGATGTTGTACAGCATCGTCCGCGATGCGTTCGAGACGTCCGTGATGTGGTTGCCGGTGAGCTTGTAGATGAGCCACGCGTCGATGGTCCCCATCAGGAGTTCACCGTCTTCGGCCCGCTCGCGGAGGTCAGCGCCGCGCGAGCTCTGCATCTTGAGTGGCTCCGCGTTGTCGAGGATCCACTCGGTCTTGGTTGCCGAGAAGTAGGCGTCACATTCCAGCCCGGTCTTCCCCCGGATCCACTCGACCTTGTCTTCCTCTTGGATCTCCTCGACGCGGTCGGTGGTTCGGCGGTCCTGCCAGACCAGCGCGTTGTGAACCGGCTTGCCGGTCTCTTTGTCCCAGACGATCGTCGTCTCACGCTGGTTCGTGATGCCGAGTGCCTCCAGCTGTTCGGCACCGACACCTGCATCCGCAAGCCCCTTGGTCACGACTTCCTGCGTGTTTTCCCAGATTTCGACGGGGTCGTGCTCGACCCAGCCGGGCTCCGGATAGATCTGTTCGTGCTTCTCGTAGGCGTTCGCAACGACCTGGCCGCTATGGTCGAATACCATGAAGCGAGTGCCAGTCGTTCCCTGGTCGATCGCGCCAACGTATGTGTCTGCCATTGTTGTGTTCTCCGTGGTGGAGGTAGCTTATTTATGAAAGCTACCACCTTGACAGTAAACAACATAGTGAACCATTATAAAGATTACTAATGGTGATGTTTGGCTAGTAAAGAAAGGACGGGACGGCGCTACCGGTCGGAATCGTACCGCTCAAGCTGTTTCGTGACCTGTGTGTCGAGTCGGTCGAGCGCGGACGGGACCGAGTCGGGCCCGTCCATACTGTCGACCGCGTCTTCGATGATCGTTCGCACCGTATCGAACGGACCGATCTGTGCGCCCCGTGTCGCCGTGGTGTCGCGTGTGTCGACGAGCTGGTCGAACGCCGTTCTGTAGTGTGGGTTCTGTTCGAACCAGTCCGCCGACCGGAGCTGCGGAATCGCATCGGCGTGCACTGGGAAGTACCCGGTTTCCTGATGCCACCGACGCTGCTGGGCCGGTTCGGTGAGCCATGTGAGGAACTCGCCGACCGCGTCGTGCACGGCCTCGGAAACCGCATCACCGACCCAGAGAGACGCACCGCCGACGAGTACGCCGGTCCGGTCGTCGAGGACGGGGAACCGGCCGGTTCCGACGTCGAAGTCAGCGCTGCTTTCGATGCTGTTCAGCGACGATGTCGAGCCGATCAGCATCGCAGCGTTCCCCTCAGCGAAGTGAGTCCGAGCGGCTCCTCTGGCTTCGATGCCGGGGTCGTGGTACAGTCCGTCCGCTTCGAGGCCTTTCCACCACTCGAATAAGTCGTGGGCGAACTTCCCGTCGAGATGGCTCTCCGTTGGCGACCCGGACCGCCCGTTGTTCTGGTCCACGAGGAGCTGGTCAGCCTCGGCAAACCACTGTTCGACGAACCACGAGTAGTTCGCGAACGTGATACCTGTATCCACGCCTCTCCCGTCGACGAGCTGCTCGGCCGCGCTTCGTACGTCAGCGAGGGTTTCCGGCGGTGAATCGTGATCGAGCCCCGCCTCCCTGAACGCGTCGCGGTTGTACGCCATCACCGGGTTCGACGCGTTGAACGGGAGCGAGTGGAGCGTCCCGTCGAACCGGTAGTAGTTCGTCACCGGGTCGAGCAGTGAGTCGATGTGGGCTGTCGGGAGGAGTTCCTCGACAGGTCTAAAGTATCCACTGTCGCGCGCACGCGTGGTGCCGATCTCAAATATCTGTGCGATTGCCGGTGGATTACCGTTTTCAGCGGCGTTCAGCGTCGCATCGAGCGTCCCGCGGTAGCTCCCTTTCGACCGCAGTGCGAGGCTGATGCCGTCAGTCTGTGATTCGAACTCGCGGACGAGTTCTTCAAGCAGTAGCGCTTTCTCGCCGCCCATCGCGTGCCAGAACTCGACGACGGTTCCGTCCGTGTTCGCCGCCGCCGAACCGGTCGCAAGTTCGAAGGAATCCAGCGACGCGTCCAGTGATTCGGCCCGCTCGGTGAGCGTCGACACCCGCGTCGAGACCTCTGCGAGTTCCGTCGTCTGGTCCGCTGCGGCGTCGGCGGCGATAGCCGCCTCTTCGGCCGTCCGGGCGCTGATGTCCTCGACGTCGTCGACCATCGACACGACTTCTTGCGTGGAGTCGGCCTGCGTATCCGTCGCATCGTCGATCTCCTGGACGCTCGAATCGACCTCCTCGACCATCGAGACGACAGAATCCAGTTCATCGAGCGCGCTGGCGACTGACGAGCGGGTGTCTTCGACACTCTCCCGCGTATCGTACATCTCCGAAACCGTCGTGTCGGCTTGTTCGTGGACCTCCTGAATGGAGGCTGCGATCTCGTCGGTCGCCTCCTTCGTCTCGGTCGCGAGCGATTTGACCTCCTCTGCGACGACGGCGAACCCGTCGCCGGATTCGCCTGCTCGGGCCGCTTCGATGTTGGCGTTCAGCGCCAGCATGTTGGTCTGGTCCGCGACGTCCGTGATGAAACCCACAATCTCCTCGATGTCCGACAGCAGGTCGTTCAGTTGCTCGACCTTGTCGACGGTCGCTTCGGCGTTGTCGGTCAACCGGTCGAGCGTCGTCATCGCCGAGGACGCCGACTCCAGTGCGGATTCGCCTCGAACGCTGGCTTCGCCTGACGTGTCCGCGACCTCGTTTGCGGCGCTCGCTATCTCCTCGATCGTCGCCGAGAGGTTCCGCATCTCGTCGGAGATCGACTGTATCTCGTCGCGTTGCTCGTCCGACCCGGTCGAAATCTCTCCGACAGCGCCACTCACGTCCCGGCTGGCGGACTTGACCGACCCGAGACGGGTGTCGACCTGTTCCGTTGCGGCGGTCACCTGCTCGCTGAACGACGCCATCCGGTCGACGGTGTCGGTCCATTCCCGGAGCAGTTCACTGTATGCGTCGTACAGCGGCTCAGCTGCCTCAGCTGGTGGCTGCCCCGGTTTCGCAGTGAGGTCGCCGTCGGCGTTCGCCCTGGCAACAGAAGTGAGACGGTCGACAGCGGTTTCGAGCGCTTCACGTTCCGCCCGCTCTTGTTCGAGTTCCGCCGCCAGTTGCTCACATCGTGCTTCCAGCTCCGCCTGTTCAGGACCGTTTCCGGTCTCTGTGTCCTTCTGGAGGGCTTCTGCTGACGGCGGTTCAGTCTCCGACTCGTTTCCGTCCCGCCCCTCTGTGACGCCGCCGTCGGTGCGTTCCCCGTCGGGCGGCTCGTCTTCTGAATCAAGTGGGTTCCATTTACTCATTGTCGCTCCCGTTGGCCGAACGGCCAACACGTTCTCGGGAATAGTCCACTATCAAAATATATAATAGTTACTGTCGAAACGGTAGGAGTGATAATTAATCCGTGAGCGCGGTTTCTATCCTGCAACGTCGTCTGTAGTACGTCAGTAATTGAAAATGTGGAGTTATCTCTCGAATTTGAGAGAATATGTTCAACCACTGCCTTGACCAATCAGTAAAAAATAATGTGGTGTGCGTTTCCGATTAACAGTGGGTGTCACCGGGATTCCTCATGATTACATAGAAAATTTACTGCCCAAGCACCAGCAACGGTAAAGTGAAGTGTATGCGCTCCAAACCCACGGAAAGATAGATGGGACCGACACCACACATCGCCGTCATCGGTGGCGGCTCGACTGGGGCGGGCATCGCGCGGGACCTCGCGATGCGCGGGCTCGACGTGACCCTGGTAGAACAGGGAAACCTGACCCACGGGACCACGGGTCGGATGCACGGGCTGCTCCACAGCGGCGGGCGATACGCCGTTTCGGACCAGGCCAGTGCGACCGAGTGTATCGAGGAGAACCGCGTCCTCCGAGACATCGCCAGTCACTGCGTCGAAATGACTGGCGGCCTCTTCGTCAAGCGGCCGGAGGACTCCGAAGAGTACTTCCAGAAGAAACTGAGCGGCTGTGAGGAGTGCGGGATTCCCGCGGAAGTCGTCTCCGGCGAGGAGGCTCGGGCGATGGAACCCCACCTGGCGAAAGACATCGACAAGGCAATCAGCGTTCCCGACGGGGCCATCGACCCGTTCCGGCTAGTCGTCGCGAACGCCGCGAGCGCACAGGAACACGGCGCACGCATCGAGACACACTCCAAAGTGACCGACCTCCTCGTCGAGAGCGGCGAGGTTGTCGGCATCGAGGTCGAACACGACTCCGGCCCCGGAAAACGCGTCCACGGCACGGAGGGCGGAACCGAACAGATCCGCGCCGATTACGTCGTGAACGCGACGGGAGCATGGGCCGGTCGCATCGGCGACATGGCCGGACTCGATATCGAAGTCCGCCCCTCCAAGGGCGTCATGACCATCATGAACATCCGCCAGGTCGACACCGTCATCAACCGCTGTCGGCCCAAGGGCGACGCCGATATCGTCGTGCCCCACGAGACCACTGCGATTCTGGGCACGACCGACGAGGAAGTCGAGGACCCCGAGGACTACCCCGAGGAGCAGTGGGAAGTCGACATGATGATCGACACCCTCTCGGAGCTGATTCCGATGCTCGACGAGGCGCGAACCATCCGCTCGTTCTGGGGCGTTCGCCCGCTGTACGAACCGCCGGACGTCGGCAGCGACGACCCGACGGACATCACGCGTGACTTCTTCCTGCTCGATCACGACGAGCGCGACGACCTGCCCGGCATGACCAGCATCGTCGGCGGGAAGTTCACTACCTACCGGATGATGGGCGAGCAGATCGCCGACCACGTCTGTGGGAAGTTCGGCATCGACGCCGACTGCCGGACCGCCGACGTGCCCCTGCCCGGCAGCGAGGACTTCTCGGTGCTGCGGGACTACATGGACGAGTTCGGGCTCCGCTCGCCAATCGGTCGCCGGAGCGTCGAACGGCTCGGCTCCCGGGCCGACGAGGTGCTCAAGACCGATGGGCCGAACCCGACGGTCTGCGAGTGCGAGGGCGTCACCCGCGCCGAGATTCAGGACGCCATCGAGGGATCCGGCTCGGACCTCAACGCCGTCCGTATCCGTACCCGCGCGTCGATGGGGAACTGTCAGGGTGGCTTCTGCTCGCACCGGATGGCGAGCGAACTCCACTCGGAGTACGACGAGCCGGTCGTCCGCGAAGCCTGGGACGAACTGCTACAGGAGCGCTGGAAGGGCCAGCGACACGCTCTCTGGGGCGAACAGCTCTCCCAGGCGGCACTGAACTACGCACTGCACGCCACCACGCAGAACCGCGACCAGGACCCGGCTGACGGCGACCCGGTCGATTTCTCGGCGTTCGATTCGGGCCGCGGACAGACAGGCGGCAGCGTCGACAGCGCGGACGTAGCCGCCGACGGAGGGACAAATGGCTATTGAGTCGGAGGTACTCGTCATCGGCGGCGGCCTCGGCGGGCTGACCAGCGCGCTGGCGGCCGCTCGTGAGGGAGCGACGTGCGATTGGTCTCTTACAAGCAGAGCACGCTCCGGCAGGCGTCGGGTCTGGTGGACGTGCTCGGCTACACACCGGACGGAGACGGGCCGTTAACCGACCCGTACGAGGCGATTCCGTCTTTGCCGGAGGACCATCCGTACCGGAAAGTCGGCGTCCAGACGGTCCGGGACGCACTGTCGCTGTTCGACGACGCGGTCCCGACCTACGAAGGCGACCACACGGACGCGAACGCGCTCCTGCCGACCCACGGCGGGAGTATCAAACCGACCGCCCGCTACCCGGCCGGGGCCAGCGCCGGCCTCGCCAGCGATACCCGCGACACGCTGCTGGTCGGCATCGAGGAAATGGTCGACTTCGACGCCCCGCACGTCGCCGCCCATCTCGACGCAACGGGCGTGCCATTCGATGTCCGCGGCGAGACCATCCGGTTCCCGGGCGACCTGCGCGCGGACGCGAAGGTCACGCGGTACGCCAAACTGCTCGATACTAACAGCGAGGTCGCTGTCCGCGGGCGAATGGTCCCAGCCCGCGAGGCGCTTGCCCAGCGCGTGAACCCGTTGCTGGAGGACGAACAGCGGGTCGGCTTCCCGGCGATTCTCGGCGACGACAACCCCGGTGCGATCCGTGATGCACTGGGCGACCACCTCGGCGTCGACGTGTTCGAGGTCCCGATGGGGCCGCCGTCGCTACCCGGCCTCCGACTGGAGGACGCGCTGTTCTCGGCACTGGACGAGGCCGGGGCCAGCATCGAGACCGGCAATCCGGTTGTCGATTTCGAGGGCGAGGACCGTATCGAGAAAGTGTTCATCGAGAAGAACGGCGCGAAGATACCCAACAGCGCCGACCAGTACGTCCTCGCGACCGGCGGCTTCGTCGGCAAGGGCGTCGAGTCCGACCGCGAGGGGGTGTACGAACCCGTCTTCGACTGCCACGTTCCCCACGCCGCGGACCGCTATGACTGGTTCGAGGGTGAACTGTTCGGCGACCACGAGTTCGCCCGCTACGGCGTGGCGACCGACGACGACCTTCGACCCCTCGATGCGAGCGAGCACAGCGAGTTCGAGAACCTGCGCGCTGCCGGCTCCGTACTGGGCGGCTATGATTTCGCCGCCGAGAAATCCGGTAGCGGGGTCTCGATCGCAACAGGCTACGCGGCGGGCCAGCGCGCCGCACAGGAAGCACGATGAGTGACGCTGAAACCCCACCAGAGACAGAGTTTGACCCGGTTGCACCGAACACAGGCGAGGAGTTCGAACCAGTTGATGTCTTCCCCGACAGCGACGACTTCGACCTCCGGCCCGGCGCGGACTCCTGTTTCAAATGCTCGACCTGCGACACGAACTGCCCCGTCGCGGAGGTCGACGACGACTTCCCCGGCCCAAAGTTTCAGGGCCCCGAGCAGTGGCGGCTCAAGCAGTCCGACGACGACCACGAGATCGACGACTCGGTGATGGACTGCTCGAACTGCATGCGCTGTGACAACGCCTGCCCATCGGGCGTCCCGCTCAGCCAGATGCACAACACCGCTCGCGGGGAGTACGTCAGCGAGCAGATGGACAAGCTCTCCGTCGAGTACATCCGGAACCGCATCCTCGCGAACTACCGCACCTCCGCGTTCTTCGCGAGCAAGGTCCCGCGGCTGGCGAACTTCGCCATGAACTTCGGGCCGGCCCGCTGGGTCATGGAGAAGACGCTCGGCGTCACCAGCGAGCGTGACTTCCCAGAATTCGCAAAACAGACCTTCCGCGAGTGGTGGGCCGACCGTGGCGGTCAGGTCCAGTCGCGAGAGAACGCGAGAGCCGCCCGCAAGCGCCGCGGCCTCCCCGAGGACGCCGAGAAGAAAGTGGCGTACTTCCACGGCTGCTACTCCAACTACAACACGCCGGAAGTCGGCAAGGCGACGGTCCGGGTGTTCGAGGAGTTCGGCTACGAGGTCGTCGCACCCGAGCAGAAGTGTTCGGGGACGCCGATGTTCGCAAACGGGATGCTCGACGACGCCCGCCGCCACGCCGAGACGAACGTCTCGTCGATGTCCGAACTCGTCGACGAGGGATACCACGCCATTGCCTCCTGTACCTCGTGTTCGATGGCGCTCCGACAGGAGTACCCCGAACTGTTCGACATCGACGGCATCGACAAGGTCGCCGAGAACACCTTCGAGGCCGTCGAGTACCTCCGCATTCACGAAGACCTCAAGGGCGAGGTGCAGGCGGCCGACGTTGACGGCGACCTCGCCGAGGAGTTCGCCTACCACGCGCCGTGTCACTCGCGCAATCAAGGACTAGACCGCCAGGCCGTCGAACTGTTCCGCGATCTCGACGGCGTCGAAGTCGAGGACGTGGGCGACTCCTGTTCCGGCATCTCGGGGACCTACGGCTGGAAGGAAGAGAAGTACGAGAAGTCCATGGAGATCGGCGAGGAGATGTTCGAGCACATGGACCACGCCGAGGGCGAAACCGGTATGACCGAGTGTCCGACCTGCGCGATGCAGATGGAACACGGCAGCGGCTACGAGATCCGGCATCCGCTCGAACTGCTCGAAGCCGCGCTGGTGGAGTAACTGAAAAAACTCAGTTTCTGCGGTCTTAGTCCTCGCCGCGGACGAACGTGACCGGACACGGCGCGTTCAGCATGACTTCCTGTGCGGTGGAACCGAAGACGGCCTTCCCGGTCGGCGAGCGCTTGCGGCCGCCGACGACGACGAGGTCCGACTGCGTGGCCTCGGCGAGGCTGACGATCTGCTCGCCGTGGTTGCCCACGGCACCGCGCACCTGTGTCGACAGCCCGGCGTCGTCGAACCGCGAGACGAGTTCCCGGACGGTTGTGTGGCGGTCAGCGACCTCGTCGGGGTCGGCTTCGCCGGTCGATTCGAATTCGAGCCTGTCGACGACGCCGTCGTACTGGTCGTCGGTGAATACGTGTGCGACGATGACTGTCGCGCCGGCCGGGCTCGCGATATCGAGCACGGCGTCGGCGAGTTCGTCGATTCGGTCGGCGTCGTTTGGTCCAACTGCAAGAAGAACAGTTTCGAGTGCCATACCGGCTACTCCGGGGGAAGACGCCTAAATCCTTCGATGGGTACTACTTTTGTAGTAAGTCGTTCGCACGATGCCGCACCCAGTGTCGATCAGTGCCTCACCCGGTGTTTTTCATCCCGGCCGCGATACCTTGGACGGTCAGCCGCAGCGTCCGGCGCTCGGTATCGGTTCGGTGGGACTGCTTGAGCAGGCGGACCTGCAACAGGTTCAGCGGGTCGACGTAGGGGTTCCGGCGCTCGAGGTTCTCCTGCAGCCACTCACGCGAGAGCAGGCCGTCCTGCCCGGTGATTTCGAGCACCTTCTCGACGGTGTCCTCGTACTCCTCGACGATACGCGGGTAGATGCGCTCGCGGAGTTCGGGGTCGGCCAGGTCGGCGTACTCCTCGGCGATTTCGAGGTCAGTACGGGCGAGCGCCAGCGACGCGTTGTCGAGCTTCGTCCGGAAGAACGGCCAGTTCTCGTACATCTCCTGTAGCGTTTCCATGTCGCCGCCGTTTTCGAGGTAGGCGTCCAGTCCGGTCGCGATAGAGTACCAGCCGGGGATGATACATCGGGCCTGCGTCCAGGAGAACACCCACGGGATGGCCCGGAGATCCTCGACACTGCGGTCCTCGCTTCGGGAGGCCGGCCGCGAGCCCATGTTGAGGTTCTCGATGACGGTGATCGGCGTCGCCTGCTCGAAGAACTCGACGAAGCCGTCCGTTTCGAGCAGGTCCTGGTACTCGTTGCGGGCGGCGTCGGACGCTGTCTCCATCGCCTCCTCCCACTCGTCGGGAATCTCCTCGACGGGCTCCTCAATGGCGTTTTTCCGCGCCCGGATCTGGGCGTTGAGCATCTGTTCGAGGTTGCGCTCGGCGATGTCGTGGTTGGCGTACTTCTCGGCGATGGCCTCGCCCTGCTCGGTGAACTTTATCTGACCGGTCACTGTCTCGTTCGGCAGGGCCAGCATGGCGTCGTTCATCGGGCCGCCGCCGCGGGAGATGGAGCCGCCGCGGCCGTGGAACAGGCGCATCTCCACGTCGTAGTCATCGGTGATGTCCGCCAGTCGTTTCTGGTTGTTGTACAGCGACCAGTTGGCGGCGAGGAAGCCGTTCTCCTTGTTCGAGTCGGAGTAGCCCAGCATGATCTCCTGGATGTTGTCCCGGGCCTCAAGAGCCTGGGAGTAGGCCTCGTTCTCGAACAGCGTGCCCATGATGCGGCGGGCTCCGGAGAGGGCGTACTCCGATTCCAGCAGCGGCACCACGTCGAACCCGCAGTAACCGGGCAGGTCGACGATGTCGACCTGGTCGGCGAGAAACAGGACCTCAAGGGCGTGACTTGGTTCTTCACACCAGGAGATGGCGTAGGTGTCGATAGCGTCGATGCCGAACTCGTTTTGCCAGTCGGCGGCCGCGCGGAAGCGGTCGAGGACGCGGGTGGCGTCCTCCGAGAGCCCCTCGGTGTCTTCCATGTCGATGACGGGGTTGTCCTGGAGGATAGCCTCGGTCAGGAACTCGACACGCTCGTCTTCGTCCATGCCGGCGTAGTCGATGCCCTCGCGCTCGACGGATTCGGCGATGGCATCGGTGTGCATCTTCCGGTGGTCGCGCAGGTCGAGGCTGGCGAGGTTGAAACCGAACGTCTCGACCTTGCGGATCAGCGGGTCGACGTGGGCCTCAGCGATGACCTCGGCGTCGTTCTCACGGAGACTGTCGGCGATGACGCGGAGGTCGGTCAGCAGTTCCTCGTCGTTCTCGTAGCCGCCCTGGCGAACGTCGCTGACCCGGATGACGGACTCGCGCATCAGCCGGAGCTTCTGGCGGTAGGGCTCGTCCGGATACCGTTCCTCGGCCTCCGTGGCAATTCCGGGGAGCCTGGACTTGTGACGGTCCAGTCGCTCGTTGAACAGCGCGTCGGTCGCGATGTTCGAGGCGTCCTGACTCAGCACCCCGGAGAGTTCCTTGAGCTTGTTGCGGTACAGCGGCAGCACGGTGTCACGCTGGCGCTCCAGCGTCTCCTCGGTCACCTCAGTGGTGACGAACGGGTTGCCGTCGCGGTCGGAGCCGGCCCACGAGCGGAACTCGTAGAGTGTGTCGATGTCGATGTCCTCGTCGTACACGTCTTCGAGGGTGTGTTCGAGTTCGTCGTACACCTCGTCGATAACGTCGAACAGGACGTTTTCGAGGTACCACTGGACGTTCAGCGCTTCGTCGGTGACCTCCGGGCGGCGGTCTCGGACCTGCGGGGTCTGCCAGAGACTCGTCACTTCAGCGTCGAGGTTGCGCTCGATGCGTTTCTGCTCGCGGTCCGTGAGCCGCCGCTCGTCGAGTCGTTCGATGTCACGGGCGACCGACCGGAGCTTCGCCTTCACCGTCTTCCGGCGGGCTTCGGTGGGGTGAGCCGTGAACGTCGGCTGGATGAGAACGTCTTCGAGCACCTGCTCGAACTCCTCCGGGTCTGCGCCGCGTTCGGCCAGGTCCCGAACGGCTTCCTCGACGCTGTCGGCCAGTACACCCTCCTCGCTCCCCTCTCGGATTTCGCGGACCCGTTCGCGCTCCTCGGCGAGATTGATAAGTTCGAAATAGGTCGTAAACGCGCGTGCGACGATATCCTGGGTCTCCGGGTTCAGTCGGTTCAGTGCCCGGTGGACTTCGTCCCGCGTCTCGGCGTCACCGCGCCGGTAGTCGATACACGACGTTCGAATGGTTTCCACCGTTTCGAACGCCTCGGTCGAGGTTTGTGCTTCCAGCACTTCGCCCAGGAGCGCACCCAACTCCCGTACGTCCTGGTTTATCTCTCTGGCGTGCAAAGTCATACCACTTTCTCCAGAACCGAGCCCTAAAACACTATTGAAACGGTGTATCAGGGATAGACGTTCGTGAAGAACCCGGTTTCGGGAAATAGCTATTATTAATCGTGGGGTTCTTTACCGTATCACACGAATCACACAGGATACAGTGGACTGCCAATGATAGATATCGCCCTGGACATGGAGCAGTACGACTGTCCCTTCATCGACACGACGGCAGACCACGACGTCGCCTTTGCAGCGGTACACTGGGACTTCGACCAGCGTGCGCGGGAGTTGGAGACGCGGATGGTTGTCGAAGCCGAGGACGCGGGGATACTCGATACGGGGCTGGACAGTCTGCAGGCCCACGAGAACATGAACGACTGTGCGCTGTTGCGCCGCGAGGACAACGCCGCCCACATCCGGACGACTATCGAGGAAACGGCGGCGATGCAGACCATCCGGGACAACGGCGGCTACATCACCGGCCCGTTCCACATTGAGGCGGGCAGCGAAACCTGGCACGTCGGATTCGACCGCGGCCGGGACGCCGATACGACGCTCTCGGAACTCGACCGCGACAACGAGTACGACGTGGTCGAACGCACGTCGACGACGCTCCCACAGCTCCAGGACCTCGTGCAGAACGCCGGCGCGGCGATGACGCTCGTCGACGGCTGCCGGGACCTCTCAGACACCGAACGCGAGACGCTGGAAACCGCCGTCTCCGAGGGCTACTTCGAGTCGCCCCGGGACGCGACGTTGGGGTCGCTTGCCGAGGACTTCGGCGTGTCCAAACCCGCCGTCTCGAAGAATCTCCGACGCGGCGAGCGGAAGATGATCGAGCGCGTCGTCGAGGCGCTGGACGACATCGAGGACTGATTCTGGCCGTGGCCGTCAGTCCAGTTATCTTATCGCACGAGAGAGTCATCTCGCGTTAACATGTTAACTCGCCACACTATGTGGCCAGCGAGTCTACAATAATCTGTTATGCAGAATACGGCTACACGGAGGCGCGTTCTCGGCGCGCTCGGTGCTGGCGTTGTCGGGCTCAGCGGCTGTGTCAGTGACGACTCATCCATGACTGAACAGGACGATTCGGACGGCGGGACGACGGACAGTAGCACGAACGGCGAATCGGGCGGCAGTGGTTCGGCACAGACCGTTAGTATCGGCGTGCTTCAGCCCCGCGCCGGCGACCTGAAATACTACGGCGACCAGTCGCTGTGGGGCTTCCTCTCCGGGCTGGCGTACAAGGGTGAGACCGATCCGCCGACCGACCCCGGCAGCGGCGAGGTAACCATTACCGCTGGTGACACGGAGTACCGCCTGCTAATACGGGACACGGAGTTCTCGGCGGACACGGCTCAGACGGCGGCGACGAACCTCGTCGAGAACGAGAGCGTGGACATGCTCGCCGGCTGTGCGTCCTCGGCGGTCGCCAGCCGGGTCGTCACGACGGTCGTCAATCAGGCGCAGGTCCCCATCATGCTCGGTCCGGCGGCGTCGGCCGACATCACGTCCAACTCCGAGACCTGTAGCGACCTCGTCTACCGAGCGAGCGAGAACACCGCGATGGACGCCCGCTCGGGCGGGAAGTACGTCGCCAGAGAGACGGACGTATCGAGCGTCTACCTGTTCGGCGCGGACTACAGTTTCGGCCGCGCGGTCGTCAACAACTACCGGGACGTGCTGGAGGCCGAAGGCGTCGATATCGTCGGCGAACGCTTCGTCGAACAGGGGTACGCTGAGTGGGATGGGCTGCTTGACAACGCCGAGGAAGCCGGGGCCGAAGGCGTCGTCGGCGGGTTCACCGTTGCGACGCTTCCGGCGATGTTCAACGCCTTCCTCTCGGGTGAGTACTCATATCGGGTGTTCGGCGGCTTTGCCACCAGAATCACCAACAGCGTTGTCGGCGGGACGATGCAGAGCGTACTCGGCGAGCCCCTGACAGCGGAGAAAATCAGGGATTCCCGGCTGGGGCCGTTCACGACCCGCTACCACTGGAACCAGTACGACAACCCGATCAACGACGCGTTCGTCGACAGCTACACCAGCGCTTACGGCGTCGTCCCGGACCTGTTCTCGGCGGGGACCTTCACCGGCGCATCGGCGATCCACCAGGCGGTTCAGGAGAGCGGGTCGACCGAGGGCGCGGATATCGCCGACGCCCTGAAGGGGATGACCGTCACCGACACGCCGAAAGGCGAGAACGGCTACACCTTCCAGGAGTACAACAATCAGGCACAGTCGGCGATGACCGTCGCGAACCCGATTCCGACGACTGACGAGTGGGCCGATAACTGGGGCGCCGCCATCATGCCCGGCGAACCGCTCGCTCGCATCAGCGCCGACGAGACGACCATCCCGCAGGACAGCGACCAGATGGACTGTTCACTGTAGGTATGCTCAGAACACAGGGACTGACCAGAGAGTTCGGGGGACTCACTGCTGTCGACAGCGTCGACTTCGAACTCGACGCGGAACTGTGCTCGCTCATTGGCCCGAACGGGGCCGGCAAGACGACGTTCTTCAATCTGCTGACCGGGAGCCTCTCGCCCACCGAGGGGACGGTCGAACTCCGGCGTGACGGACAGTGGGAGGACATCACCGACGCGTCGCCCCACGAGACGGCCAGCAAGGGCATCCATCGGTCCTATCAGGTGACGAATGTCTTCCCCAACAGCACGGTCTTGGAGAACGTTCGAGTCGCTGAACAGGCTCACAGCGACGACGCCACGACCTTCTGGCGCAACGTCGACCACTACGACGAGTTCACCGAGCGCGCCCACGAGATTCTGGACCGGGTGGGGCTCTCCCACCGGGCCGGGGACCTCGCGAGCACGCTGAGCCACGGCGCAAAGCGCAAACTCGAAGTCGCCATCGCGCTGGCCGGCGACCCCGCAGTGCTCCTGCTGGACGAGCCAAACGCCGGCGTCTCCTCGGAGAGCGTCGACGAAATCCGGGACCTCATCGAAGCAGTGGCGGAGGACTACCCAGTCCTGCTGGTCGAGCACAACATGGACATCGTGATGGGCGTCTCCGACCGCGTCGTCGTCCTGCATCAGGGCGCGGTCATCGCAGACGGGCCACCAGCAGAGGTGCGAGCTAACCCCGACGTACAGTCGGCGTATCTCGGTGGCTACGAACCGGGCAGCTTGGACGATGACACGACAGCGACCGGGTCCGGAACGGACTCGGAGGAGGGGACGGCGTGAGCCTGCTTGAACTCGGCGGCGTCCACACGTACTACGGCGACAGCCACATCCTCGAAGGCGTCGACCTCTCCGTCGAGGAGGGGGAGGTGGTCGCGCTGGCCGGCCGCAACGGCGTCGGTAAGACGACCACGCTGCGGACGATTCTGCAACTGACACCGCCACGCGAGGGGTCGATCACCTTCCGCGACGAGTCGCTGGTCGGGCTGGAGACACACGAGGTCGCCGAGCGCGGACTGGGATGGATTCCGGAGGACCGTCGGATGTTCAGCCAACTCAGTGTCGAGGAGAACCTTCGGGCGGCGATACCGGACCCGGACGACGTGAGCGACGGCCTCCGACTGGCCTTCGACTCGTTCCCGATACTCGAAGAGCGACGCGGGCAGGAGGCCGGGACCCTGTCGGGCGGCCAACAGCAGATGCTCGCCATCGCCCGCGGGCTGGTCGGCGACAACGACCTGCTGCTGGTCGACGAACCGAGTGAGGGGTTAGCCCCCCAAATCGTCGCCGACGTGGCCGAGGCGCTGTCGAAAGCAAGCGAGGATGTGACGATGCTGCTGGTCGAGCAGAACCTCCCGCTGGCGCTCGACTTGGCCGACCGGTTCTACATCCTCGACAAGGGCCGCGTCGTCGACGACGGCGACACGGCGGCGGTGACGGCCGACGACGAGCGGTTCAGGAGGTATCTGTCGGCATGATACTCGAAGCGCTCGTGGAGTTCCTGACGCTCGGCGAACTCGGCGGTGTCATCGTCAACGGGCTCGCCAAGTCAGCGCTGTACGTGATGATTGCCAGCGGTCTGACGCTGATTTTCGGCCTTATGGGCGTGTTGAACTTCGCCCACGGGTCGCTGACGATGGTCGGGGCGTACCTGGGCGGCCTCCTGATGGTCGTGACGGTCACCGGCGGGACAGCGCCGCTTACCCGCCTCGGCCTGTTCTTCGTCGCCATCGTCGTCGTGTTCGCGCTGCTGACGGTGCTTGGCGGCGCAATCGAGACGACCATCATCCGGCCGCTGTACGACCGGCCGCCGATATACCAGATACTGCTGACGTTCGGGCTGACGCTCGTCATCGAGGAGGTCGTCCGCATCGTGCTGGGCGTCTACGACCTCCAGCCGCTGTCGGACTGGCAGGCAGCGCTGGCGACCAAGCCCCAGTTCCTGCGGGAACCGGTCGCGCTCGGCCCTGTCAGTGCCGGGTGGATGTCGCTGTTCCAGATTCTGCTGGGAACGATCACGGTGGTCAGCATCTGGGCGTTCCTCACGAAGACCCGCTATGGCCTGTACATCCGGGCCGGCAGCGAGGACGCCGAGATGGCGTCGGCGCTCGGCATCGACGTTCGCCAGGTGTTCACCGTCGTGTTCGCGCTCGGTATCGGCCTGGCTGGCGCGGCCGGGACGCTGCTGATGTGGGACCCGACCTGGGGCGCGAGCGTCCCGCTGGCGGCCGAGACGCTGCTGCCGGCGTTCATCGTCGTCATCGTCGGCGGCCTCGGGACGTTCCGGGGCACCGTCGTCGCCGCGCTGGTCGTCGGGATGGCCGACGCGGTGACGACCTGGTGGTTCCAGAACGTCATCGAGTTCACGGGCCTGCCGGAACTCGTCCTGTTTCTGGTCCTCGTGGTGACGCTCATCGTCCGCCCGCAGGGCCTGTTCGGCGTCGAGGAGGTGGGGGGCCATTAGCGCTGAAACCGAGGCCGACGCCGAGGCGGCGTCCGAGCCACCGACCCCCACGACTGTTGAGACGGGCTGGCCCCGCGAGTACCTGCGGGACCACACCGCTCACATCCTCGTTATCGCCCTGCTGGCGCTGTACCCGCCGGTGTATCACACGCTGTTGAACTCGCCTGTCGGTGCCGAGACGCAGATGCTCCTGCCGACCGTAGAGACGATGGTCGGCGTCCTCTATTTCGGCCTCTTTGCTATCTCCTTTGACTTCATCAGCGGCTACACCGGCTACCTCTCGTTTGGCCACGCGGTGTTCTACGGCACCGGCGCGTACACCGTCATCCTCATTGCTAACGGGAAGCTGCCGTTGCTTGGCCCCGGGACGCCGTTCATGCTGTCCCTGCTGGTCGGCGGTCTCATCGCCGTCGTGCTGGCGATGCTCGTCGGCCTCGTCTCGTTCCGGCTGTCGGGCGTCTACTTCGCGATGATTACGCTCGGCTTCGCGCAGGTGTTCTACGTGTTCGTCCGCGGCTGGGACTACGTGGCGACCAATCCCCGGGACGGCCCCGCGGTCGGGCCGAGCCACGCCGAAGGCTTCCAGATTGGGGTTCCCGGCATTGACCAGCTGTCCCTATCAATCGGCGTACTCACCGGCGACGAGGTGGCCCTGCTTGGGTCGACGCTGTCCGGGACGGAAGTGTCCTACTACATGATCGGCCTCGTCGTCCTCGCGTGCTACTTCGCCATGCAGCGCGTCATCCACTCCCCCTTCGGGCGGGTGATGATAGCTATCCGGGAGAACGAGGAGCGCGCCGTCGCCATCGGCTACAACACCTACCTCTACAAGCTCGGAGCCTTCGCGGTCAGCGGGTTCTTCGCCGCTGTCGCCGGTGGACTATTCGCCGGCTTCAAGCGCTCAGCCAGCCCGGAGAACTCCTTTTACTTCCTGGTAACCGGCGACGCCCTGCTGGCGAGTATCATCGGCGGCTTCGGCACGCTCGCCGGCTCGCTGTACGGGCACCTGTTCGACGAGACGGTTCGGGAGTTCCTCTCGAAGGCAGGCCAGGGCGGCGGCCTGTTGCCCTACCTGCGTGCCCTGCTGGGCCAGGAGACGCTTGACATGACGCTCGTCGGCGAGACGACCATCGGCGGGCTCATCGACCTGCTGTTGAACGGGCACGCGAGCCTCTACGTGGGTATCGTGTTCGTCCTGTTCGTCCTTTACGTCCCCGACGGACTGCTCGGGACGCTGCGAGCACGCATCGGCGGAACGTTCGCCGAGGCGCTGCCGGCGAAACTTCGGGGTGATTCGGAATGACGAAACCAGTCAGAACGACCATCGAAGCGCCCGACCGACCGACGACCTGGGCCTGGGGCAGTCCCTCCCCGCTCGTCTGGCTCAGGGAGACGCACCGACAGCGAGAGGACCTGGCGTGTGACCGACCACGAGCGGAGACCGTAGAACAATGAGTGCAGACGCCCGCTACTTGAAGGATTTCCACGGAGAAACAGTGACTGTGAACTACGCGCACAACGACGACGTTGCCCTGGCCTACGAGCGTGAGGGGCCCTCCGACGCCGAGACGGTGGTTTTCGTCGAAGGTATCGGCTACGGCCGCTGGATGTGGCTGTGGCAACAGGAGGCACTCGTCGACGAGTACCAGACCCTCGTATGGGACAACCGCGGCACCGGCGACTCCGAGGAGCCCGACGGGCCCTACACGATGCGCGAGATGGCCAGCGACCTAGAGGCCGTACTCGACGACGCCGGCGTCGAGCAGGCCCACGTCGTCGGGGCCAGTATGGGCGGGATGATCGCCCAGCAGTACGCACTGGAGTACGATCGGGCGCAGTCGCTGACGCTCATGTGTACCTCGCCAGGCGGGCCGGAAGCCAAGGCGGTCCCCGAGGAGACCCAACAGCGGATGTTCAACGTACCCGAGGACCTCGACAAGCGCGAACTCCGGCGGTACAAAATGCAGCCCGCGCTTTCGGATCGGTTCATGGGCACCCACGAAGACCTCATCGAGCGCATCATCGACTGGCGCATCGACAGCGACGCCAGCGACCAAGCCCTCGAATGGCAAGGCGCGGCTGTGCAGGCCCACGATGTGTCGGACCGCCGCCAGCAGATTACGGAGCCGTGCCTGGTCATCCACGGGACCGCTGACGAGGTCGTCCCCTACGAGAACGGGAAACTGCTGGCGCGGGGCTTGCCAAACGCCGACTTCATCACCGTCCACGGCGGTCCGCACCTGTTGTTCATTGAGGAGTACGACCGCGTCAACACACAGATACGGGAGTTCATCGACGATGTCTGAGGGGACGCCACAGGAGTGGGTCGGTGCCTGGAGCGAGCGCCGGGCCGCGCTCACGCCGGACCGCGAGGGATTGGTGGATGCGACCACCGGCGAGCGGTTCACCTACGCCGAACTGGACCGGCGAGCGAACCGGACCGCTCGCCTGCTCCGGCAGTACGGCGTCGGCGCGGACGGCGACGACGCCCGCACTGCGACGGACGCCACGGCGGCAGCCGGCACCGTCGCCGTCGTCTCGCGGAACCGCCCCGCCGTCGTCGACCTGTTCTTCGCCACGGGCAAGACCGGGAGCCGACTCGCCCCGCTGTCCCATCGGCTCGCGCCCCCTGAACTCGCCGAACTCCTTGACCGCGTGGACCCTGAAATCCTCGTCGTCGAGTCCCCCTTCGCAGAGACTGTCTCGACCGCTCTGGAGACAGCTGACGCGACTGCGCCCGAAATCATCCAGCTCGAAACCACCGACGGCGCGTCCTCGGATTCCACGCTCGACAGCACGCCCTACGCTTCGGCCCTCCCCGAGGACGACGCGCCCGTCGAGACGGCGACTCCCGCCCCCGGCGACACCCACCTCCTCCTCCACACCGGCGGGTCGACGGGGACGCCCAAGGAGACGGAAATCACGCATCGCGGCATCGTCTGGAACTCCCTGAACACGATCACGGCCTGGGGGCTGCGGGCCGACGACGTGACGCCGATGGTGTTCCCGATGTTCCACACCGGGGGCTGGAACGTCCTCACCGTCCCGCTGTGGCATCTGGGCGGAACGGTCGTCATCGCCCGCGAGTTCGACCCCGGCGACGTGCTGGAGACCATCGATACTGAGGGTGGGACCGTCCTCGTCGCCGTCCCCGCAGTGCTGCGAATGATGACGGACCACGACCGCTGGACGGAGACGGACCTCTCGACGCTGCGCTTCGCCAAGTCCGGCGGCGGCCCCTGCCGCAAGAGCGTGATGGAGGCGTGGTGGGACCGCGGTGTCGACCTCTCACAGGGCTACGGCCTCACCGAGTGCGGCCCGAACAACTTCGCGATGCCGGAGGGCTGGCCCCGAAAGAAGGCCGATTCCGTCGGCAAGCCGGCGATGCACGTCGACGCCAGAGTCGTCGAACCCGACGACGGTGACAACGGCGATGGTCCCTCCGACGCGCGAAAGACGGTCGACCCCGGCACCGTCGGCGAACTCCAGTTGCGCTCGCCCCACGCCGCGACGGGCTACCTCGACAACCCCGAGGCCACCGCCGAGACGTTCGGCGACGGCTGGGTGTCGACTGGCGACCTCGCCCGCGCCGACGCGGACGGCTACTACTACATCGAGGGTCGAACCAAGCATATGTTCGTCAGCGGCGGCGAGAACGTCTATCCCGCGGAGGTCGAGGACGCTATCGCCGACCATCCGTCGGTCGGTGAAGTCGTCGTGATTCCGGTGCCCGACGACAGGTGGGGCCAGGTCGGCAAGGCCGTCATCGAACCTGCGACCGATAGCACGACAGGCGGGGCCAGCGACCGGTCGCTGACACTCGACGGCCTCCGGACGTTCCTCGACGACCGACTAGCCCGGTACAAACACCCCCGTGAGATTGCGTTCGTCGAGGCGATGCCGACCAGCGGTCCGGACAAGATCGACCGGGGTGCAATCTTGGACCGGTTCGGGGCGTAATCCGTCAATGCAGGCGTATCTTCAAGAGGGGTGATGCAGTTCCACTTACACAAGATGGCTGACACATATGCGACGACGGATTCGATACATGTGTTGCAGGTGGACGACACCCCGCTACTCGACGAGACTGTCGAGTTCCCGGATGGACGAGACCCGGACTCGCTTACCCTGACTACGACTGACCGGGCTGACAGTGCGCTCGAACGTCTCGAAGACAACGCTATCGATGGTATCGTTACCGCGGACGACCTCCCGGACCGGTCCGGCCGTGAATTCGCTGAGATAGTCCGCGAGCGGGATAGCAATGTCCCGGTACTGCTGCTGACCGAGTCGGAATCCGTCGCCAGTGACGCGGTCTCGAACGGAGTCACCGACGTTTTCAGCAGAGACACGGCTCTCGGGCGTGGCGATCTCCTCGCCAATCGGATTCGGCTGCTCGTCGAACACCACCAGTCGACAGAAACCGCTAGCCGGACCAGACGGCAACTCACAGAACTGGCGGAACAGTCGAACGAACTGCTGTGGGTGTTCTCCGGGGACTGGACCGAGATACAGTTCGTCAATTCGGCATACGAAACGCTCTACGGCCGCTCCGTGGAGTCCCTGCAGGCTGACCCCGCAGAGTTCATGACAGCGATTCACCACACGGACCAGGAGAGAGTCATGCAGGCGATGCAACGCGTGTCAGCCGGCGAATCCGTCGACCTCGAATTCCGTATTACCAAACCAGATGGCGAACAGCGCTGGGTGCGGGCCGAGGCGCAACCGATCGTCGACGACGGCACAGTCACCAGAATCGTCGGGGCCTCGTGCGACATCACCGAGCGGAAGCGACGCGAGTCCGAACGCGTCACGGAACTGGATAGCCCCGACGCGCCGGTCGATGCAGTGCCGGATCTGTTCTATGAACTCGACGAGAACGGCGATCTGGTTCGCTGGAATGATGCACTGGCGGCAGCCACCGAGCACGAAGACGCTGACCTCGAGTCGATGGCTCTGACAGCCCTCTTCGCCCCGTCCGACCGCGAGACGGTTCGTCAAGGTATTGAGACGGCGTTCGAGACCGGTGAGGCGTCGTTCAAAGCCGACCTGCTGACCGCCGACGGAACGACAGTCCCGTACGAATTCACCGGCGGCCGGATAACGGCTGCTGACGGCTCGACGCTCGGCGTGGCCGGTATCGGACGGGAGATCTCTACCCTCGACAGCCGTCAACAGGCTCTCGAACAACAAAACGAGCGCCTCGACGAGTTCGTCAGCGTCGTCAGTCACGACCTCCGGAACCCGCTTGACGTCGCCCGGGGCCGGCTAGAACTCGCACAGATGGAACACGACAGCGAGCATCTCGATGCAGTCGAGCGAGCCCACGACCGTATCGGCCAACTCATCGAGGACCTCCTGTCGCTGGCCCGGAACGGCGAGGCCGCGCTCGACAGCGAGTCAGTGCCGCTCCAGACCGTCGTCGAGCAGTGCTGGCAAACCGTCGAGACCGGCGACGCGACACTGGAGCTACGGACCGCTGCCGTGGTCCGCGCGGCCCCCAGCCGGCTCCGGCAACTGTTCGAGAACCTCATCCGCAACAGTGTGGAACATGGACAAACGCCACACACCGAGAAACAGGGAGACACCGGCGAGCAGCGTGCGACAACCTCGATATCACAGTCGCAGGGAGCGGCCACCGACCTGACGATAACTGTCGGCGAACTGAACGACGGCTTCTACGTCGCGGACGACGGCGTCGGGATTCCGGCCGACGAGCGCGAGGACGTGTTCGAGGGCGGGTACTCGCTGGCTTCGGGTCCCGGGTTCGGCCTCCGAATCGTCGATGAGATCGTCGACACCCACGGCTGGTCGATAACGGTCGCAGAAAGCGACGCCGGCGGTGCTCGCTTCGAGATCACCGGCGTCGAATTCGATGCGGCGTAACTGTGCCGCCGTGATATCGGGTGACCACCACGTCACCCGGTGCCGTCCCAGTCAACACCAACAGATGGGGGGCTGAACTTACGCTTCGTCGAAGACGGTGTCGCCCTCGACGACGTGCTCTTCGACGGCGTCGAGATCGAGCGTCAGACCGAGACCCGGCTCTTCCGGAATCTCGATGTAGCCGTCCTCGATGACGGTCTCCTCGACTAGGTCCTCCCACCAGCCGAGTTCGTAGGAGTGGTACTCGACGGCGAGAGAGTTCGGGACAGACGCCCCGACGTGGGCGCTCGCCATCGTCGCAATCGGCGAGGAGACGTTGTGCATCGCGACCGGGATGTAGTACTGGTTCGCCACATCGGCGACCTTGCGCGTCTCGCGCATCCCGCCGACCTTCGGCATGTCCGGCGCGATCATGTCGACGGCCTGGTTCTCGATGAGCCGCCGCTCCTCGGTGACGCGGTAGCGGTTCTCGCCCACGGTAATCGGCGTGGTCGTGGACTTGGTGACTTCCTCCTGCACTTCGAGATTCTCCGGCGGAACGGGGTCTTCGAGCCACCAGACGTCGTACTCCTCGATGGCGTCGGCGAGGCGCTTCCCGGAGCTGCCCGAGAACGTCCAGTGACAGTCGAAGGCCACGTCGGCCTCGTCTTTGACCTCCTCGGTGACCTTCTCGACGATCTCGGCCTTGTGGCGGATTTCGCCCGGGCGGAGGTGGCGGTTCGCGCGGTCCTTTTCGAGGCCGCTCGGCACGTCGAGATCGAACTCAACGCGTCGTAGCCCAGTTCGTCGACGACGCGGCGCGCCTCCTCGGCGCAGGCGTCGGCGTCAGCCTCTTCCTCGGTATGGCAGTCGCAGTACACGCGCATCTCGTCGCGGTACTTGCCGCCCAGGAGCTGGTAGGCCGGCACTTCGAGGATCTTGCCCGCGAGGTCGTGCAGTGCGACCTCGATGCCAGCGATGGCCGTCACGGTGACGCCCTCGACGCTCCCCTCGCCGCTCATCTTCTGGATGAGGTGCTCATAGAGGCGGTCGATGTCCAGCGGGTTCTCGCCGACGACGAACGGCTTCATCCGCTCGATGAGTTCCGGGACGCCCGCGCCCCAGTATGCCTCGCCCGTACCGACGATGCCTGCGTCGGTGTAGATCCGGACGAGCGTCCACGGGAAGTTCCCGTCGACCATCGTCGTCTGAACGTCTGTGATCTCCACGTCACGGCCGCCACCGCGCTTGGCGGTGACGCCCATTGTCTCCGCAGAGAGCTCCCGCATGGTGTACTCTGCGTTCGGGTCGTGCAGGTCAGCGTAGTCTACGTCGTTTGCCTTTCCCATACCCCTCGCTTGCTATCGGCATTACAAAAGTGTAGAGGAAATCGGTCTCGTTCTGGCAGGGCCGCACAAATCACAATTTGGCTGTCAGCCTTCCTCTGCTTCCGCCTTGGGTGTCTGATTGATGCTTCCGTCAACCACTGTGGCAGCGCAACCCTCGCGGCCCGTATGAAACCGCTGCTGTCCAGTTGTATTCCTTGCACAAAGCCTTGAAGTGGGACCGCCGAGATTCGAACTCAGGTCCGACGGACCCCATCCGCCGAGGATACCGCTACCCCACGGTCCCGCACTCTGGGAGAAGAGGGTGTTTTAATTAAGGGCTTCGCTTTGGTGGCGAGAGTGGCAGCCCGTGACGGGGTAGGCAATGCCGGCGTGTCTGCTTCACTCGGCGACTTTGATATCGGGGCTGTCGATGGTGACGTTCTCAAGCGACCAGCCCTCGCTCGCGGAGCGGGCGTCGACACCGATGGCATTCTGCTCGGCGGTCACGGAGACGGTCGATTCAGAGACAGTCCACGACGCGTTGGTCTTGACGGCGTGGATTCCCTGTTGCCGGCTTTCGATGATCGTATTCTGGATGGTCCACGCGCCGGTCGTTCGAGCGCTGAAGACCCCGATATCCCGGGTTTCGAGGGTGGCATTTTCGAGCGTCCACGCACCGCCCGAGAAAGCGGTCACCAGGCCGGTGTCGCTCCGGCGGACCGTCAGGTCGGTCACCGTCCAGTCGCCGTCGCTGTCGATAGCTTTGACGCCGGTATCGCTACGACGGACCTCCGTGTTCTGGACCGTCCAGTCGCCAGTTGTCCCGGAGGCATCGACGCCGTCCGCGCCGGACCGGTCGACGACGACCGCTGCGACCGCCCAGTCGCCGGAAGACCTGCGGACGTCGGCGCCGTCGCCGCCGACAGCGACGAAGCGAGTGTCGCGAATCGTCCAGTCGCCGCTGGTCTCGCGGGCGAACACGCCGCTGTAGGTCGTGCTGGCGACGGCGGCGTCCTCGATAGTCCAGTTCCCGGACGAATTCGGCGCGTAGACGCCGACGTCGGCAGCGATAACGGTCGTATTACTGACCGTCCAGTCGCCATTGGTCCCGTTGGCCATGACACCGAAGCGGTAGTTCCGCACGGTAAATCCGGTGACGGTCGGTTCGGCTGGGCCGGCCACCGTAACGCCGGTACCGTTGACGAACCGCGAGCCGTCCAGTATCGCCCGGTCGGGTGCGACGAGGGAGATGTTCTCGTTGATTCGGACTTCTTCGTAGTAGGTGCCCGGCCGGACCTCGACGGTGTCACCGCTATCGGCGGCGTCCACGGCGGCCTGTATCGACCGGTAGTCGGCACTCCCGTCTTTGTCGACGGTTAGTGTCTCCTGTGCCGTCTGTGTTCCTGCTACGCTTGCCGGTACCACGGCGAGGGTCAGCACTGCCGACAGCAAGAGGGCAATTACTGCTGCTCGTGCGTCGTCCATACTAAGAATAGTGGGTGCGAACGGACGTAAACTGTATTGTTATTTTACCCGGTGGTGCCCCCGGCGATGTGGCCCACGAAAGCGTTATCGGCCGGACCGGCGAACCCCGGAGTGTGCTGGAGTTGACGTACGAGTCGGAGACCATCCGCGTGACGGGGGACCCGTCGTCGGACCTGCCCGGCGTCGAGTACGACGAGCGCTCGCAGACAGATCGAGCGCCGGCCTACCGGTACGCCGAACTCGTGAACGCACTCGACGAGCGCGGGCTGGCATACGAGGACCACGTCAGTTCGCTCCCGTCGCTGTCGCTCTCGACGACGTACGACCTCAGAGCGTACCAGCAGGCAGCGCTGGACGCTTGGCGAACGACCGGCGATAGAGGCTGTCTGGAACTCCCGACGGGGAGCGGCAAAACCGTCATCGGCATCGCGGCGATGGTCGCGCTGGGGACGCCGACGCTGGTCGTGGTCCCGACTATCGACCTGCTGGAGCAGTGGCAGCGCGAGCTACAGCGGGAGTTCGACCAGCCGGTCGGCCGCATGGGCGGGGGCGAACAGCGGGTCGAGGACATCACGGTGTCGACGTACGACTCGGCGTACCTGCGGGCCGACGAACTCGGGGACCGATTCGGACTCGTGGTTTTCGACGAGGTCCATCACCTCGGCGGCGAGGGGTATCGGGACATCGCTCGGCTGCTCGCCGCGCCGGCGCGACTCGGGCTGACGGCGACGTTCGAGCGGCCGGACGGCGCACACGAGACCATCGAGGCACTCGTCGGGCCGCTCGTCCAGCGAGTCAGCGTTGACGACCTGGCGGGCGAGCACCTCGCGGACTACGATATCAAACGAATCGAAGTCGCGCTCACGCCGGACGAGCGGGACCGCTACGAGGAGTCTCAGAGGACGTTCACCGACTACCTGAAGCAGTCCAACATCCAACTCCGGTCCGGCAGCGACTATCAGGAACTCGTGAAGCGGTCCGGCAACGACCCGGCGGCCCGCGAGGCGCTGCTGGCGAAACAGCACGCCCGCGAGGTGATGATGAACGCCCAACGGAAGGTCGACCGGCTGGCGACGATTCTGGACCGCCACCGTGAGGACCGCATCATCGTCTTCACCGCCCACACTGACCTCGTGTACCGCCTCTCCGAGCGGTTCCTTATTCCAGCGATAACACACGAGACCGGTGCGAGCGAGCGTCGGGAGATCTTAGAGCGGTTCCGCGACGGGACCTACTCCCGGGTCGTGACGGCGAACGTCCTCGACGAGGGTGTGGACGTGCCCGACGCCAACGTCGCCGTCGTCCTCTCGGGGAGCGGGTCAGAGCGGGAGTTCACCCAGCGACTCGGCCGGATTCTGCGGCCAAAAGCCGACAGCGGGCGGGCGCTGCTGTACGAACTCGTGACTGAGGAGACCGCCGAAGAGCGCGTCGCCAGGCGACGCAGATAGCGGGCGTCGCAGCATCGAGGTGCCCCTAAGTATGTTGAGAGATTGCCCTGACTCCCCGTGTTTTTGTCGTTCCGTCGCGGAGACACGCGTGTGCTGACGAAAGACCTCCTGCGGGTGTCTCGGGCGGGCGGCGGCTATCACCTGCAGTTCGCCGATGCCGATGTGGAGCGACTGGCGGCCCGCGTGCTCGGTATCTACCAGGGCCACGTCGGCGAATCCCGTGAGACGCTGGAGACGGCGCTCGCGGACGTAGAGCGAGAGGCCGACGATTTCAAACTCGTCCGCGGGCTGGCGAAACTCGTCGAACGGGAGGCTGCCTTCGAGACGCAAGCTCTGGTCGACCCTGTCCGCGCCCGCCGTCGGGTGTTCGAAGCCGCTGCGGACGTCGGCGTCGTGACCGAGGCCGAGCGCCAGCAGGCACTCTCCGAGGCGGCCGACCACTTCGGCACGGATGCCGAGACGCTGGCCGACACACTGTACGCCGACCGCGACTCACGACAGATTCTCACCGATGTCGACTCGCGCTGGGGGCCGGCCGAACTGCGGACCCAGTACAACCTCTCGCTGGCGCAAACGGCGCTGTTCGACGCGACCGAGGTTCGGGTCCGCTCGTCAGACCCGAACACGCTCGTCTCGGCGGTCAAACGCCTCCGGCTGATGTACGAGATCCGGCGGACAGAAAGCGGTCGGGAGGTCGTGGTCACGGGCCCGGACGCGCTGTTCTCGAATACACGCCGGTACGGCACCCGCTTCGCTCGTCTCCTTCGGACAGTCGCGGCCGCGAGCGAGTGGGAATTGACGGCGACCATCGATGACCGGGGTACCGAGCGGGAACTCACCCTTTCAGATGCGGATGTCTCCGTTCCCGGCGTCGAGCCCGTAACTGAGGTCAGCTACGACAGCGGTGTCGAAGCCGACTTCGCCGGGCGGTTCGCCGCGCTGGACCTCGACTGGGACCTGATCCGGGAACCGGAGCCTCTAGCGGCAGGGGAACACGTCATCATCCCGGATTTCGCCTTCGAGTGGCGACCCGGCGCTGATACCGGCGTTCGGGACACCGGGCGCAGTGGCGGGGGCTCGGACGGGGCTGACGGGGCTGCCAGTGACGCTCCCTTCCGGATTTTCTTCGAAATTATGGGTTTCTGGACGCCGGAGTACGTCGAGAAGAAGCTCGCCCGCCTCGACGCGCTGGCGGACGTGGAGATGCTGGTCGCCGTCGACGAATCGCTCGGTGTCGGGGACGAAATCGAAGCGACGGATAACCGAGCGATTCCGTACGCCGGGACGGTCAGCGTGAAAGACGTGCGGGATGCCCTGCGACCCTACGAGGAGCGGCTGGTGCGCGAGAGCGCCGCGGAGATACCCGATGAACTCCGGCCGGATGCCGACGTTACCTCGCTCGCTGACCTCGCCGCGGAGTACGGCGTCAGCGAGGATGCGCTGGAAGACGTGGCCTATCCGGCCCACGAGCGCGTCGGGCGCACGCTCGTTTCCCCTGCCGTGTTAGACGACCTGGCCGAGGAGATCGAGCCCGGAATGGCGTACGAGGCGGCGAGCGACAGACTGGCAGACTACGGTATCGAGGATGACAGCGCCGCCCTCGCACGCCTTGGCTACCGCGTTGCCTGGGAAGGGCTGGGTGAGGGGACAATCCAGCCACGGGAGTGAGCCGCCTGTGGGATACCGCTGAGAATCAGCCCCCAGATACAGCGAATCGTCGCCGGAACGAAGCGAGCGACTCGGCTGTTCAGGTCGCTTCGTCAAGTGGCTCTTCGGACCGCTGTCGCTGCCACTGTGGCACTTCGAGGAGGAGTCGGAGCGGCCAGATGACGTAGTATAGCGGATGCAGCGGACCGGGGAGCGGGCAAAACTGGTACTCCGAGTAAGTCGGGTGAAGCGACGAATGCAACAGCAGGAGCGGCACCAGCGCAGTTGCCGAATCGCTGGCAGCCAGGTGAAACTGAGCGGCCTCGAACTGCGTGGGTGCCTGTGGCGTCCCAGCGGCCAGCGACTCGACGACGGCCTCGGTTAACTCGGTGACGCGGTCGTCCGTGCGAAGGCGATCCAGTATCGGCGCCGGGAGGGCATACCCGAAGACAGTACGGGCGAGCGCGGCCCCGAGCAGTAGGTTCCGCTGGACGCCAGTTTCCCGCGCCCGAGCGAGGACGTGTGACCAGTCGGCTTCCGTCGACTCCAGCGCCGCAACGAAATCACAGAGCCACTTCAGGAGATACCAGCGGTGCTTGGTTCCGTGGAACGCTAACACGAGTAGCCGGTCTGGCTGTGCAAGCGCCGGAAGCGGTTGGCCGCCGACCGCGACTGTGTCGCGGCGGTCCCAGAGTTCACTGAACGGTGTGGTGAACGGTCGCTCGGCGTCGCCCACGCGCCAGCGGAGTTCCACGTCGAACTCCGGACCTCGCATCTCGTACTCGTGAACGATTGCCTTCGTCACGGGACCGCCCAACAGCGCGGCGTCGTCCAATCGCGGCGTGCCCCCGCGCCACTCGTAGCCTCGCTCTTCCAGAATATCCGCGGCGACGGTGATATCTTCAGGATGGACGAGCAGATCCAGATCGTTGTACTCTCGCACCGTTGCGTCGTCATAGGCGGTGGCGGACAGCGTCGGTCCTTTGAACGGTACCGCGCGTACACCGCGTGTCTCAAAACTCTCGATTATCTCCTGTAGCTCGGTCGTGAACGCGAGATTCCGCATCCGCTTTCCCTGTACTGTGCTGTTAAGTCGTGTCAACACGGACTCTGGCACGGTGAACTCATCACCGCTCTCGCGTGCTATCGGTTCCAGCCCCTGATAGAGGAGTTGCACGACGCCATGATATCGGGCGAGTTCAAGGACGCGGTCCCAGGCAGGTTCGGCATCCAGCGCGGGAAGCTCGGGGGAAGCGTCGGTGACGATTGCGGTACGAACACAGTCGACTACCAATTGGAGTTCGGGTTCAGCCTCCGTTAGCATGGCTTACTCTCGAGATCAGACTGAATCCGGTCTACGACCTCCGGGAGTATATCGAGATCGAACGGTCGGCGGAGCCGTTTTATATCTGTCATATCGACGATCTCCCCGCAAGCACTGAAATTGGCCACGGCCTGGCCGTCGGCATCCAGCGCGCCCAGCGTGTACGTGTTATCGACGAGCGCCATGACCTGTTCGTCCGGCCTGACTGAGTCCACCCCGATAGATTCACCGTCTTCGAGCAGATAGATGCGTTCTAGCGGCACCGGAGTCGCGGGCTGGTCGTGTCTGAGCCCGTAGAAGTGTCGCGGGCGCCCGCTGTGGACCTGTTCCGGCGGCTCGACCGGGGGGTCAAACGCCGCAACTGCCTCCGGGTCGAGTTTCATCGATGGGTAGCCGCTCCGAACGACTGGTCCCGCATTATCCAGCGTTATCGCAGCCACGTCGTCGCTCAGGACACGGTGCCCGTCAAGCAAACAGGCCATCGCAGTCGTCGTTTTTCCGACCCCGGACTCCCCGACGAACGCCACTGCACGCCCGTCGATGCTGACAGTACTGGCGTGCAGTACGAAGTAGCCCCGCTGGTCCAGCAGGTGGTTCAACGCCGGGCCGACCAGTACGTGGCGGAGGACTTCGCTTGGCACGTCCGAGGCCGGGTCTACAGCGATGGACGTCCCGTCGAGAATTCTGACCGTTGCGGCGTCGTATAGAAGGTAGTATTCGCGCTCGTCTACCGCGTGAAAGGTCGATTCGGAGTCAGCCGACAGTGGGCGAGGGAGCCGTTCTTCAGTGATGGTGACGTCGGCCCGCCCGTCGGGCTCTGTCTCAGCGGGCGGAAGCTCCGGTACGTCGAATGCCGAGCGGACTGTCAGTCCAAAAGCTTCGTACGTGGCTGTGCTTACTGTTGCCATCCTGCTAGGTCCCTCCCTGCGTAGTTGTCCATCGATTCCGTCCGTGCTGAAACACACCCCATCTACGACACCCCTGGTTCATACCAGATCGCTTGACTTCTGTGGTGGATAAGAATGCGCTCTCTACTTCCGACACACAGCCACGAAACCGTCACGACGTAGCCATTGACCGGTGCCAGTGTCGGGGATCAATAAAGGAGGGATCAGTTAGATACGTGAACCGACTGCGGACTTTAGCTCCACTTCCCGTATCCGTCGTCGTGGTCCCACCAGTTCGTCTTTTCTTCGACAGTTCCATACGTTTCGACCGACGGCGTTTCGTATTCCTTCATGGGTTACCCCCGCCTCTGGTTTCAGATGTAGGTGTATTTGTTATAGTATCCATTACCGTTGAATTCACACAGAATAGCGTGTTTACTATCCGTTAGCCACGTACTTCGCGTTCCGTGAGTGTGCGGAAGCGCCCGAAGTCGTCGACATCCCCGATAAGGACAGCCCCGTTAGACTCGATCCAAGCGTGAGCCTCGAACGTCTCGGACTGGGTGTCCACGCCGAAGCGGAGACGATGCGGCAGGTTGTTGGCTACCAGCAGTGTGCTACCAGTGAGCGCTCGGTCAAGACAATCGTAGGTACCCGGAAGACGTGATCCCGCTGTCAGAACCGCCCACCGCACTGACTCTGGTGACCCGGACTGACGATGACACGGGAGGTACTGAGAGACTATACCGAAATATCGCTCTGCGTCCTCCAGCCCAGCGACTGCAAGCAATACCTTGCTCGCAACGATCAGTACCACAGCTTCACAGAGCAATAGCTTCTGCGCCCGTGGCAACGCCCTGAACTCACGGAGTCGGGCTCGCATCGATCTTGACGAGTTGCTCCGCGGCAAGCGTTTCCAGGAATCGTTCCACGTCAGTTGCCACTCGGTCTCTGTCGACATCGTACTCCTCGACTAGCGTTGAGACGATAGCCGCTGGTTCCGTCGGTTCCTGGATTCGGTCCCAGATGTCCGGGCCGACGCCCGACAGGCCCTGGTACCGCCCCGTCTCGTTGTTGAGCAGCACGATCTCGCCGTCGATAGTCGTGGTCACACAGTTATCAGTTGCGACGACAGTCGATCCAGAATCTATCGCGACCATATGTGGACTCCAGGGATACTCGCACTATTTGTTATGGCCTCTTTTCGTCGCCGTCACAACCCAGACAGGTGGTAGACGCTCCCTTCGCTCCCGTACTGCCCAACCGTAGTGAGTCGGTAACTATGTTACATAGCACTCGCATCCGGAACAATGACTGATACTCCCTCCGTCAGTGAAAAATACGCATCGCTGCACCGTGTGGCACTGTATCGTCCGGCGCTGACGGGGAGTATCGTCGCCGCCAGCCTCTTCGTGATGCTGCTGGAGGGCGTTGGCCTCTCGTTCCTGTTTCCCATACTCGACGCTGCACAGGGCGGGCAAGGCCTCCCACTGCAGGCGGACGGCGTCACCGGCCAGTTCCTGTCCGCGTACGCCGCCGCCGGACTGCCGCTCACGCTCGAATCCCTGTTACTCGGTCTCGCGTGCGTGATGGTCGTCCGGTTCACGGCATCGTTTGCGGTGAAGTGGCTCGCGGCGAAGCTTACACAGACGTACGAACGCGATCTCAAGAACAGGGCCTATGAACTGGCGATGGGCGCGTCGGTCGCCTACTACGACGACAAGGGCTCCGACGACATCATGAACACGATTCTGACACAGACCCGGTACGCTGGCCGTGTCATCGGCCGGATTATCCAGTTCTTCCAGCAGGCAATCCTCTGTCTAGTGTATATCGGGATCGCACTCGCTATCGCTCCGGTGCTGGCAGTCGGTGCAGCTGTCGCTCTCGGCGGTGTCACGGCGATCATCAGATACGGCATCGAGCCCGGGTACGCCGTTGGCGACCGTGTGGCGACGGCAAACGAACAGCTACAGGAGACAACACAGGCGGGGACGCAAGGTATCCGTGACGTGAAGCTGTTCGGTATGCGCGACGGACTGCTTGCCGAGTTCCGGGCCACGCTCGACCGATACACCTCGACCAGCATCGCCGTTCGCCGGAACGAGGTCGCAATCGGTAGCTTCTATCGGCTCTCGGTCTCGCTGCTCCTGTTTGGGCTCGTCTACGTCGCAATCAGTTTTCGGGCGCTGTCTATCGCGGAACTCGGCGTGTTCCTGTTCGCGATGCTCCGACTCGCGCCCCGACTGAGTTCGCTCAATTCTACCATCTACGCCGTCGAGGGAGAGCTCCCACATCTGGTTCGCACCCACCAGTTCATCGACCGCCTCGAAACCCAGCAGGAGCCCACTGGCGGGCAGCCAGTCCCGGACTGCATCGAGGAAGTCGCGTTCGAGAACGTCTCGTTCGCCTACGAGGACGAGCCAGTGCTCGCGGACTTCTCGATGGCTGTCGAGCGAGGCGAGTTCGTCGGTATCGTCGGTGAGTCCGGTGGTGGCAAATCGACAGTCGTCTCGCTGCTCACTCGGCTCTATGCGCCGGATAGCGGTGACGTTCTGGCGAACGGGACGCCGATTTCGACCTATGCCCTCGATGAATGGCGTGACGCTGTTGCGATGGTCCGACAGGACCCGCATATCTTCAACGACTCCTTGCGGTACAACCTCACCGTCGGCAGGGATATCTCCGACGAGACGCTGTACGAGGTCGCCGAGAAGGCCCTCGTCCTCGAATTTCTCGATGACCTTCCGCAGGGGCTCGACACGGTGCTGGGCGACGACGGCGTGAAACTCTCCGGCGGGCAACGCCAGCGCGTCGCACTGGCCCGCGCGCTGCTGACGGACGCAGAGATACTCGTACTCGATGAAGCCACCAGCGACCTCGACTCGAACCTGGAACGGCAAATCCATCGAACCGTCGAGACGCTCGACGGGGACCAGACCGTGATCGCAATCGCCCATCGGCTCTCGACCGTCTCTAACGCCGACCGAATCTACACCGTCGAGGACGGGCAGGTCACAGAACGGGGCAGCCACGCCGAACTGCTTGACGACGACGGCACGTACGCGGAGTTGTACGCGATGCAGGGAACGCCGGCCGCGAAGTCTTCCAGCGGTTGAGCCGCTCTCACCTGCCCGGTTGTACCGCCCGGTTCAGACCTCTCGCCGGCGACCCTTCGGCACCTGGGACCTGAGTTCGCCGTACACGTACAGGCCGACGCCGACCGGTTCGGCCTCGCCGGCGAGGTCGTGGGTGACGACGAGATACCCCCAGTCGCCGTCCCAGTCGAGTTCCTGATCCTCGCCCGCGACGAACGCTCGGGCAGTGTCCTCGTCGAGGTGAATGACGTTCTGGCTGGCGTGCTCGCCGAATCGCTGGACGGCCTCCAGCGTCGGCTTCCAGTGTTCCTGGCGCGTCCGCAGGAACGTCATTCCAAGGCCCTCGATGTCGACAGGCGATGGCGGACTCCCCTGATACAGCCACAGTTTGCCAGCGCCGCGTTCCCAGAACGTGTATCCCTCGAAAGTCTCCGGCGGGACGCCGAACCGCTCGGTCCAGAAGTCGAGGACTTCCTCGCGGGTCGCCCGCTCGGGGTCTTCTCGCTCTTCGTCTGTCTCTGGGAGCCGTGTGAACTCCGTGCTCTGGTCGCTCATTCCGCGGGTACCTCCAGTTTCGCACAGAAGAACCCGCCCGTGTCGTTGTGATGCGGGTAGATGCGCTTGGCGTCGGCGACGCTGGGGTCGAATGTCTCGTCCTGCCACTCGGTGATGCCGGGGGCGTGGTCGAGTGGGAGGTCGTAGTCCACAATTTCGCAAGCCGTCTCGCCGAGAACGTAGTCCAGTACGGCCTCGTTTTCCTCCGGGGCGAACGTACAGGTAGAGTAAACGACGGTTCCGCCGGGTTCGGTCACTTCGACGGCTCGCTTGAGAATGCCTTTCTGGACGCCGGAGATGCCTTCGACGTGCGAGAGCGTCCAATCTTCCAGCGTATCGGGGTTCTTGCGAATGGTCCCTTCACAGGAACAGGGGACGTCAACGAGTGCCCGGTCGTATCCCTCGCCGCCGAAGGGCTTGAGCGAGTGGTTGCGCCCGTCCTCGTGGGTGACAGCGACCGTGGTCGCGCCCAGCCGCTCAGTGTTGGTCCGTAGCGCCGAAATCCGTCCGAGGTTGTTGTCGGTCGCGACGACTTCGCCGGTGTCCTCTATCAGCGCGGCGAGCTGGGTCGTCTTGCTCCCCGGTGCCGCACAGGCGTCCCAGACTCGCTCGCCAGGCTGGGGGTCCAGTACGGTCGCCGGAATCACGGACACTTCCTCCTGCCCGTGAATCCAGCCGTGGAAGTACGGCCAGTTCGCGCCGGGGGAGTCCTCGGGCAGGACGAACAGGCCGTCGTGCCAGTCGACGGGTTCGTAGGCGATGTCCGCGTCCGCAAGCGCCGTTCGGACCCTCTCGACGGAAGCTTTGATGGTGTTGACCCTGACAGCCGACGGTAGCGGGCGTTCACATGCGTCGATGAACGCCTCGAAGTCGTCGATGATGGGTCGGTAGCGGTCGAGTGGTTCCATTGTCCGGCGTTCGCTGGCGGTCGGTTTGTGGGTTTCGAACGGCACCGGCCCATGGCTTTCAAGCCGCCGGCGGCCGATACCACAGACATGGCACACATACAGGTCCACCGCGACGACATTTCGCTCGATTCCCCGACACTGGTCGAGGGGCTCCCGGGCGTCGGACTCGTCGGCAAGATAGCCGCCGACCATCTCGTCGACGTCTACGATATGGAGTACTACGCGTCAGCCCACTGCGAGGGACTGCCAGAAATCGCCGTGTACGGGACGGACGATCCGGACGTTCGCCCGCCGGTCCGACTGTACGCGGATGAGGGCCGTGACCTGCTCGTCCTCCAGAGCGATGCCCCGATCTCCCCGTCCGGCGCGAAGGAGTTCGCCGGCTGTATGGTCAGCTGGTTCGAGGCCAACGACGCGACGCCGATCTACCTCAGCGGCCGTCCTGCCGAGAAAGACGGTGTACCGGACGTGTACGGCGTCTCAACCGGCGACGGGGCGGCGATGCTGGAGGAGGCGAACGTGGACTCGCCCTCGGAGAACGGCGCGATCACCGGGCCGACCGGGGCGCTGGTCCACGAATCACAGCGGGTCGGGCTGACGAGCATCGGGCTCATCGTCGAGGCCGATCAGCGCTTTCCTGACCCGGAAGCGGCGCGGGCGCTCCTGCAGACGGCGATAAGCCCGCTGGCCGACTTCGAGGTCGATACCGAGGCACTGGTCGAGCAGGCCGAGGAAATCGGTCGAGCCAAGGCGCAACTCGCACAGCAGCTTCAGGAAAATCAGGAGGAGAGCACGAGCGCACAGCCGCTCGGGATGTATCAGTAATGGCGGGCACAGACGACATCGTTCGTGGGTTACTGGTCGTAATTGTGGTCGGTATCGGCACGGTCCTGGGCTGGGTGCTGTTCGTCAGACGCCCGACAACCTCGCCCAGTTGCTCGGCGTCCTGCTGGTCGTCGCTGTCGCCGTCGCCACCGCCCGTATCGGCAGCAACGTCGCCGGTTCCCTCCTCCCGGCACACAACGTCGCGGAGGTCGCCGTCGAAGGGCCGATCAGCCGTGACGGCGGTGGCGGCATCACCAGTCCACCGGTGGGCGCGTCGGCCGACGACATCGTCGAACAGATAGACCGTGCCGACGCGGACCGGGGCTCAGAGGCGCTGCTCCTGAAACTGAACACGCCGGGCGGCGAAATCGTCCCCAGCGAGGACATCCGCATCGCCGCCGAGGAGTTCGACGGCCCGACCATCGCCTACGCCACGGACGTCTGTGCCAGCGGCGGCTACGACATCGCCGCCGGCTGTGACGAGCTGTGGGCGCGCGAGGGCTCTATCGTCGGCTCGATTGGCGTCGTCGGCTCGCGGGTCAACGCCAAGGAACTGGCCGACCGGCTTGGCCTTTCCTACGAGCAGTTCACCGCCGGCGAGTACAAGGACGCCGGCGTGCCGTTGAAGGAGATGACCGAGGACGAGCGCGAGTACCTCCAGGGTATCGTCGACGACTACTACGACCAGTTCATCGACACCGTTGCCGAGGGCCGCGAGATGGACGCCGAGACGCTCAAGGACACCGAAGCGCGCATCTTCCTCGGCGACGAGGCCGAAGAGCGTGGGCTCGTCGACCGGCTCGGCACGCGCGACGACGTCGAGGCGAGCCTGGAGCAACGGCTGGGCGAGGCTGTGACGATCAAGGAGTACGAGCCCGAGCGCGGCCTGACCGGCAAACTCCGCGGAGGCGCACAGCAGGTCGCCTTCGCCCTCGGCGCGGGTATCGCCGGCGTCGCCGACGGCGATATCGAGGGCCTCTCCTTCCGGCGATAGCTCGGGAGGTTTTTTATTCGGGGACCGCCTTCGCCGTAGTGTGACTACGCTGGTGGTGTGTATCGACAGGGACAGTCCGGCCGCAGCGGCGTGTCCCGTCGTCGGCCGCGACGCCGTCGAGTCACTCATCACGCAGACGGGCGTCGTAGACCCGGAAGACAGCCGGGTCAACTGTTTGCTGGAAGGGCTCGCGGTCGCGGACGAACTCGAAGCCGAGGGGTCCTCGCCGGTGCTTGCCGTCGTCGGCGGCGGGAGCGACAGTGTCGGCTCGGACCGGGAGATCGCCAGCCAGATCGACAGCCTGGTCACCGAGCACGACCCGGACTCCGCGGTCGTCGTCGTCGACAGTGCCGACGACGAGCGGCTGGTTCCCATCATCGAGAGTCGCGTCCAGGTCGACGCCGTCGACCGGGTCGTCGTTCGTCAGGCCCGCGACATCGAATCCACGTACTACCTGCTCAAGCAGTTCCTGGCCGACGAGGAACTGCGCAAGACGGTGCTGGTCCCCGTCGGGATCATCATGCTCGCGTTCCCGCTGTTGCTCGTCGTCACCAGCCCGACCATCGCCGTCGGCGCTATCGCGGCCGCCATCGGCGTGTTCCTCATCTACAAGGGACTGGGTATCGACGCATACCTCTCCCGACTTCCCAGCCAGACCCGGGAAGCCCTGTACTCGGGACAGGTGTCGCTCGTGACCTACGTCGTCGCCGCCGGCCTTTCGCTCGTCGGCATCTTCGCCGGCGTGCTGGGCGTCTCGGCGGTCGGCGATATCAGCCCCTTCCTGCTTGCGAACCGCTTTGCCTTCGCGTCCGTCCCGTGGCTGACCGGCGCGGCGCTGGCCGCTTCGCTCGGTCGCCTGCTGGACGAACTCATCCAGCAGGAAGGGGTCCGGAGCGCGTACGTGAACCTCCCCTTCGGTGCGGTCGCGGTCGGGCTGGTCGTTCGCGGCTTTTCTGCGTACTTCCTCGAACGCGGTGGCGTGTTCGAGCCGTTTCAGGTGCCGGAGACGAACCTCGGCATCGTTCAGGTCCAGGGGTTCATACTGGAGGCGGGGACCCGCCTCGGGCTGTTCATCCTCGCAGGTATCCTCATCAGCATCGTCGGCGTCCGGGTGGCGACCTACGTCAGCCACACCGATATCGAGGACGAACTGGTGGAATAGACAGCGATTTACGCCGCCGCCGGCTACCGGCGGCTATGACAGACGGCGCGTGGGTTTCGCTGTTCTCCGGCGGCAAAGACTCCTCGTGGGCGTTGTACCGGGCACTGGAACGGGGCCACCCTGTCGAACATCTGGTGACGGTCCACCCGGAGGGCGACTCCTACATGTACCACGTTCCGGCGACTCGACTGGCCCGCCTGGCCGCCGAGAGCATCGGTATCCCACTGGTGGAAATCGAGCCCGATGACTTCGAGGCCGACGACGTGCTCGACTCCGGCGACCAGGGCGACGCCGAACTCGAACCGCTGGAGGCCGCGCTACGCGAACTCGACGCCGAACTGGACGGCGGCATCACCGGCGTCACCGCTGGCGCAGTCGAGAGCGAGTACCAGACGACCCGCATCGAATCGATGGCCGACCGCCTCGAAGCCAACGTGTTCGCGCCGCTGTGGCAAGAGAACCCACGCGACCTCGCCGACGCGATGCTCGACGCCGGCTTCGAGATACGGATCATCCGCGTGGCCGCCTACGGGCTCGATGAGTCCTGGCTGGGTCGCACGCTCGATGCCGACGCGCTCGACGAACTGGAGGCGCTCAACGACGAGTACGGCGTCCATATTCTCGGCGAAGGCGGCGAGTTCGAGACGCTCGTCACCGACGGGCCACACATGGACCGCCGGATCGAACTGGAGTACGAGACGGAGTGGGACGGCAGTCGCGGGACGCTACAGATCGAAGACGCGTGGCTGGCGTAATCGGGAGAATCAAGACGGCTAGGCGGAGTCAGTCGCCGTTCGTCAACTGTGTGTGTGCGCCGATGAGCGCTCCGGCGAGGTCCAGACTCTCGACCTGCGTATCCCGGTCGATAATCGACTCGCGGATGTCCGAATCGAGGATGGTCGTGTCCGGGAACACGATGGTGCCGTCGAGGCTGGAGTTGACGATTTCTGCCCCCGAGAGGACGTGGACGTTCTCGCCGAGCGTGGTGTTCTCGATGGTGGCGTCCTCTGCGACGACGTTGTCGCCGTCGAGTTCCCACGCGACGGCCTCCAGATAGCTTTCGGGCGTCCCGATGTCGTACCAGGCGTCGTCGAAGGTGAACGCCCGGACCGGACCGTCGTCGACGAGCCACTGGATGAACCAGCCGGGTTCGTCGGGGTTGTTTCCATCTTCGAGATACTCGTTGAAGCGAATCGCATCGGCCGGGAACGCGTAGCAGGCAATCGAGACGAGCGTGCTGTTGGGGTCGTCGGGCTTCTCTTGAAAGTCCGTGACTTCCTCGCCGTCCAGTTCGATGAGGCCGTAGGAACTCGCCTTCTCCCGCGAGCCGACATCGTAGGCGGCGAGCGTGGGATCGCCGTACTGCTCGAAGTAATCGACGAAATCGGCGATGTCGAAGCTGATGAGGTTGTCGCCGGCGATGACCAGCAGGTCCTCGTCGCCGAGCCCCTCCCGGTCGACCAGTTGGGCGAGCGCGCCGACGACGCCGAACTTCTCGTCCTCTTCGGCGGTTTCCTCGACGGTCAGGGACGGCTTCTCGAAACTACTCGCGGCGATGTGGTCCCGGAAGTCGTCGGCAAAGCGCTGATTCGTACTGACGAACACGTCCGAGATGCGATCGTCCTTCTCCAGTTCGCCCAGAATCCGGTCGATGACAGTCGTCTCACCGACTGGAAGCAGCATTTTGGGCCGGTTCTTGGTGACAGGCCAGAGCCGGGTGGCGTACCCGCCTGCGAGGACAATCGCTTTCATGTCCGGAAGCAGACAACCAGAATACAAGTTCTTTTTCATCGGCTGGACCGCGGCACTTATCGGTGGCCCGCAGTATCACCTCGTATGACTGGCGACGACACCCCGGCCGACGCGGAGGCCGGCGATGCGAACCTCACAGAGAAAATCAACCAGACGAACGTCGACAAGCGCATTGCGAGCCTGGAAGCGGCCTACGACGAGGTTCCGGTCACCGAGGAGGCCTTCGAGCTGTCGCCCGACGAATACGCTGACGTGTTCGCTGCGACACGCGGGACCGGCTACTCCGGAAACAGCGTCGTGTTCGTCACTCGGGACGGCTCCGAGTTCCCGGAGCTAAGCGACCAGATACCCGATCAGGCGGCCGGCGACACCCGCAACCGCGTTCTGCTGGTGCTGGGCCGCGGCGCTGATATGTGGGCGCTGCCGGGCGGCGGCAAAGGCGACGAATACGAATCGGTACAGGGGACCGCCGTCCGCCGCGTCAACGAACAGACCGGCATCCGCTGTACGGTCACCGGCGTCGCAGAGGTCGTTCACTCGAAGTACTATCCGGATACCGACGCACAGGGATCGGTACACACGCTAGACATCTACCTCGAAGCGGAGTACAAGAAGGGAAGCCTCGATGTGGACGAGTCGGAACTCGTTGGAGCGGCGTGGTTCGCGGAGCCGCCCGAGCGGCTCACGCCCGGTGCCGAAGAACGGTTTGCAGCGTTGCTCGACGACGAGTGAATCCGGGCCCGGGACGAGAAGCCGATTAGTGTTCGACTAACTCCACGAGCACCCCGCCGGTCGTCTTCGGATGGAGAAAGGCCACGTCGTGTCCCCACGCGCCGGGCCGCGGCTTCTCGTCTATGAGGTCGATGCCGCAGTCACTGACTGTCTCTAGCGCGGCAGCGATGTCGTCTGTCTCCAGGGCGACGTGATGGATACCCGGGCCGTTGCTGTCGAGATATCTGGGAATCGCGCCGTCGGCGTCCGGCAGCGGTTCCAACAGTTCGAAGTACCCGTTGCCCATCTCCAGAAACGTCACCTGCAGGCCGTCGAACGTCTCCTCGTGGACGACCGGTGTTTCGAAAGCCTCGGCGAACAGTTCCACGAGCGGAGCGGCGTCGTCAGTTGCGATACCGGCGTGGTCGAATCGCATGGACGGCCGTACACCGGGGTAGCTTATAATTCTGGAGCACAGATGGCTCGAAAACAGGACGGTCCCGCGTTTCGACCGACCTTACATCGACGAACCGGGCTGGTACTCGCCGAACACGTCCCGGAGCACGTCACACACCTCGCCGGTCGTGGCGTACACCTTCACGGCGTCGATGATGTAGGGCATGACGTTCTCGTCGCCCTCGGCGGCCCCCCGGAGCGCGTCGAGTTTCGCCTCGACGGCCTCCTCGTCGCGCTCCTCCCGGACGGTGGCCACGTTGTCTTGCTGGGCCTGTTCGACGGCCTCGTCGACTTCCTCGATGTCCTGTTCGCCCTCTTCTTCGACCTGATACTCGTTGACGCCGACGATGATGCGCTCGCCGGCCTCCTGTTCGCGCTGGCGCTCGAAGGCCACGTCCTGGATCTGGCGCTGGACCCACTGCTCCTCGATGGAGCGGCGCATCCCGCCGCGGTCGTCGACCTCCTCGATGAGGTCGCGGGCCTCGGCTTCGAGTTCGTCGGTCAGCGACTCGACGTAGTAGCTGCCGGCTAACGGGTCGATTGTGTCGGCCGCGCCGGATTCGTGGGCGAGTATTTGCTGGGTCCGCAGCGCAGTCCTGACAGACTGCTCGGTCGCAGGCCGATGGCCTCGTCCTTGCCGTTGGTGTGGAGGCTCTGGGTCCCGCCGAGGACCGCCGCGAGTGCCTGGTAGGACACGCGGACGACGTTGTTCTCGATCTGCTGGGCGGTCAGCGTCGAGCCGGCGGTCTGAGTGTGGAACTTCAGTTGCTTGGACTTGGGGTTCTGGGCGTCGAAGCGCTCGTCCATGATTTTCGCCCAGAGGCGACGCGCGGCCCGGAACTTCGCCACCTCCTCGAAGATGTTGTTGTAGGAGGCGAAAAAGAACGACAGTTGCGGGGCGAACTCGTCGACATCGAGGCCGGCCTCGATGGCTGCCTCGACGTACTCGATGCCGTCCCCCAGCGTGAACGCGATTTCCTGAGCAGCCGTCGAGCCGGCCTCGCGGATGTGATACCCCGAGATGGAGATGGTGTTGAACTTCGGCGTCTCGGCGGCGCAGAACTCGAAGATGTCGGTGATGAGCCGCATCGACGGCTCCGGCGGGTAGATGAACGTGTTCCGGGCGATGTACTCCTTGAGAACGTCGTTCTGGATGGTCCCGCGGAGTTCCTCGCGGTCGACGCCCTGCTTGTCGCCGACGGCGATGTACATCGCCAGCAGCACCGACGCGGGGGCGTTGATGGTCATGCTGGTCGACACCTCGTCCAACGGGATGCCGTCGAACACGGTCTCCATGTCGTCCAGCGAGTCGATGGCGACGCCGGTTTTGCCGACTTCGCCGGCAGCCATCGCGTGGTCGGAGTCGTAACCCATCTGCGTCGGGAGGTCGAACGCCATCGAGAGCCCAGTCTGGCCCTGGTCGAGTAGGTAGTTGAACCGCTCGTTGGTCTCCGTCGCAGTTCCCATCCCGGCGTACTGGCGCATCGTCCAGAGTCGGCCTCGATAGCCGGTCGGATACACGCCGCGGGTGTACGGTTCCTGGCCGGGGAAGCCCAGATCCTCTTCGTAGTCGAGATCGGAGATGTCTTCAGGGGTGTACAGACGGTCTACTTCGTGTCCCTCGGTGTCCGTGGTGAACGTCTCCTTGCGTTCGCCAAAGCGGTCGACGGTGGGCTGGACGTCGTCTTCCTCCCACTGAGCCTTCGACTCCCGTATCTCTTCCAGCTCGTCGGGGTCAAACATGGACGGATTGTCGGACGGCGGAGGCTTAAGGGTTCTTAAATCCTTCACGGTTTGTAATGCATCCCGTCACGATACGGCAGCGCGCTGTTCCGAGGTGGGTTTATATCGTCGGTATCTATCGAGGACGTATGCCAATCGAACCGGGAGACGGCGTCACCATCGAGTACGTCGGCCGCTTCGAGGACGGAAGCGTCTTCGATACGTCACGTCCCGAAGTCGCCAGAGAGCACGGACTCATCGAGGCACAGGGCGTCGAGGCGAGCGAGTACGCACCGCTTTCCTTCACCGTCGGTGCAGGGGATATCATCGAAGGGATCGACGAGGCCATCGTCGGAATGACTGCGGGTGAGGAGGCCACTGTCACGGTGCCTCCGGCGAAAGCTACGGGGAGTTCCAGGCCGACCGCGTCCGCGAGTACGACCCCGAGACGTTCGAGGGTATGGTCGGAAAAGAGCCGGAGGTCGGGCTCCACGTCGAGGCCGAGAACGGCCTCCACGGGGACGTGACTGCGGTCCGAGACGACGCTGTCGAGGTGGATTTCAACCACGAACTGTCCGGCAAGACGCTCGTGTTCGATATCGAAGTCGTCGACGTCAGATAATCCGTCCGTCGTCGGATAATCAGTCGCCCGTGTCGTACTTGTAGGTCGCTTCGTCGGGATCGATGCCGAAGTCCTCGGGTCCCTCCTCCGGCTCGGGTTCCTCGGACTCGCCGGCACTGGCCTGCTTGAACCGTTTGCGGAGGTGCCCCGGTACTTCGAAGCGGTCGATGGCCACCCGGAGCGGCACCGCGTCGGGCTGGATGTTCTCCTGTTTGGTCGCGAGCCGGTCCCGGAGCCGGTCGGGGAGTTGCGCCGGTTCGATGCGCTCGAAGCCGAACTGCGAGAGATACTCCGAGGCGTTCGTCAGCGAGTAGACTGTGTCGAACCCCTCGTCGCCGGCGTACTCGACCAGGCGCTCGATGACGTGTGCGCCGACCCCCTGGTTGCGCCACTCCGGCAGCACGCCGATACTGGTCAGTTCACAGACGGACTCCTCGTCGCCCTTGTGGATACGGATACGACCGAAGCCCGCCTTTTCGTGGCTCTCCTCGTCGATAGCGACGACGTAGTCCCGGGATCTGAAAGCCGTCTCGTCCAGCCCCATCTCCTCGATACGGTCGAGCAACCAGACTTCCTCTCGGTTTTTCGCATCCCGGACGTACATACTCGAAAGTTAACTGCCGCAGTCAAAAGGGTTTGCGGCGTGACTGGCACGGTCGGGTTACGTGGCGGATAGGCAATCACTAAGAGAGTTCAACATGATTGATTACCCATGATCTCGCTCGAGATGGACATGGTCCAGTACGACTGTCCGTATATCGACACAACACGGGACTACGAAGTGTCGTTTCTGGCCAAGCAGTGGGATTTCCACCCTGTCGAGCGGGAGTTGGAGACGCGGATCATGGTCAACGGCGCAGACCGGGAGGAACTGGATCGCGGGCTGAACGCGCTCGAAGCACACGACCACATGGAGTCCTATCAGCTCCTCCGCCGGAAAGGCGACCTGGCGCTCATCCGCTCACGAATCGACGAGACGAACGCGATGAGCGTCATCCGCGACCACAGCGGCTACATTACCGGGCCGTTCCGCATCCGGAACGGGTCGGAAATCTGGCACGTCGGCTTCGATACCGAACGCGTCGCGGAGGGCACCCTGTCTGAACTGGAGCGGGACAACGACTACACCATCCGGTCCCGCGAATCGGTCGACCTCGAAGACTACTACGACCTGCTGCAGAACATCGACTCGGCAAAGCGGCTGGTCGATGGCTGCCGGGAGCTGTCGGATGTGGAGCGGGACACGCTGGAGAAAGCCGTCGAGGGCGGCTACTTCGACACGCCGCGGGACGCCACCCTGTCGTCGCTCGCCGAGGAGTTCGATGTCTCTAAGATGGCTATTTCGAAGAATCTGCGCCGCAGCCAGCGGAAAATCCTCGACCGCGTCACGACGGCGATGAACGACGTGACCGAGTAGGCCACCGATCCGGCGCTCCGGTTTTCCGCTACTCCGTACCGCTCCCCTGCATCAATTTCTGGATGTCTTCGTCGGCCGCCAACTCCTCCGGGTCGCCGCTGGCGACGATGTCGCCCCGTTCGATGACGTACAGGCGGTCGACGACATCGGGGACGTGCGTGACGTTGGACTCCGCGATGAGCACCGCGATGTCGCGGTCGTTAATCTCCCGGATGTAGCGTTTGAGGCTCTCGACGACGACCGGGGCTAGCCCCTCTAGCGGTTCGTCGAGGATGAGCAGGTCGGGCTGAAGCGCTAGCGCCCGGCCAATAGCGACCATCTTTGCCTGGCCGCCACTGAGGTTCTGGACCTTCGCGTCCCGGCGGTCGTCGAGTTCGGTCAGCACGTCGTAGACGCTCTCGATGACCGCGTCCTCGTCGTCGATACCGCGGGCCTTCCCACTGGTCCAGATGGGGAGCCGGAAGTTTTCGTCGACAGTCATCCCGGTGAACAGCTTCCGGTCCTCGGGCTGGTAGCCGATGCCCCGCTTGGGAATCAGCTCCGAGCGGATGTCGGTCAGCTCCTCACCGCGGAACCGGACCGAGCCGCTCCAGACCGGCGTCAGGCCCATGATGCCCCGGAAGGTACTCGTCTTGCCGGCCCCGTTCCGGCCGACGAGGCCGACCGCCTCGCCGGCGTTTACGTCGAGGTCGACGTCCTCGGTCACCTGAAACCCCTCGACGGCGGCGTTGAGACCGCGGACGGAAAGCAGGGCGTCGCTACTCATCGTCACCCACCCCCAGGAGGAGCCGTCGGAGTTCGTCGTCCGTTTCGAGCATCGTCGGCGGACCGACCCCGTGGACGGTCCCCTGATGGAGGGCGACGACGCGGTCGGCGTACTCCGTAACGATGTCCATGTCGTGCTCGATGGTGACCGTCGTGACGCCTTCGGCGCGGCCGACCTCGACGATGGTCTCGATGACGTACTCCTTCTCGCGGGTCGAGACGCCGGAAGTCGGCTCGTCGAGTAGGAGGTAGTCCGGGTCGAGGCCGAAAGACATCGCCACGTCGAGCAGTTTCCGGTCGCCGTGGGGCAGTTCCTCGGCGACGGTGTCGGCGGCGTCTTCGAGCCGGAACTTCGCCAGCAGTTCCTCGACCTGTGCCTCGACCTCCTCGTGACCGTCGGCCATAGAGAACAGGCTCCAGGTCTTGCCCTGTTCGGTCAGCACCACCGTCCGGAGGTTCTCACGGACCGTCATCTCCTCGAACACCTTGACGACCTGGAAGCTCCGGGCGATGCCGGCGTCGACGCGCCCGTTTGCCGACATGCCGGTGATGTCGTCGCCGTCGAGGACGATGGAGCCCTCGTCCGGCGAGAGAAAGCCGGTCAGCAGGTTGATGAACGTCGTCTTCCCGGCCCCGTTCGGGCCGACGATGAAGACGAGTTCGCCGTCCTCTTTCCCGAACTCGAGCGTGATGTCGTCAGTCGCGACCAGTTCACCGAAGGACTTCCGCAGATTGCGTGCTTCGAGCATATCAGTCGACTCCGAAGAGGATTATCCGCAGGCTGGTCAGCGACTCGGCCACCTTCTGCTCTATCGATTGCACGGCGGTCCGGCCCCACGATGACAGGACGGAGGGTTCTCGACGCAGTTCATTGAGCCGCGTGTTGACGATGCCGCCGGACCGGAGCGAGCCGACGATTCCCCGCGGGAAGCCGTACACCAGGATCAGGAGCACTACGCCCGTCAGGAAATCGTAGTACTGGGTCACGTCCTGCCCAACGTCCTGCAGGAAGACGAGGACGACACCGCCGATGAGCGGCCCGACGAGTGTCCGGAACCCACCCAGAATCGCCATGAACAGGATGTCACCGGACCGGAGGAAAAACAGCGTCCCCTCCGGACGGACGTACTGGCGGACGACGGCGTACAGCCGCCCGCGACGCCGCCGTAGATGCCCGAGATGACGAACGCGGCCCAGACGTAGCGGCGGACCGGCAGGCCGATGAACCGCGCCCGGGTCCGTTCCTGCCCGATGGCGTCGAGGGCGTTTCGGAACGGCGACTGCGTGATGCGGTACATCACGAACAGGCCGATGAGGATGACGACCACTGTCAGGTAATACGTCAAGATCTGGTACACGTCGGGGCTAAACGCGGTCCCGAACAGGAGCGGCTGGTTCGCCGGCCCCGGCCGGATCGGGAGCCCGTCGCTCCCGCCGAGCGCGCTCTGGCCGAGCGCGATGGCGTACAGGAGCTGGCCAAAGGCCAGCGTCAGGAGGGCGAAGTACAGCCCGGTGTGTCGCAGGGATAGCACTCCGATGATGGCTGCCATCACCGTCGCGGCGGCGATGGCCCCGAGCAACAGCAGGCCGACGCTCTGGACGCCGGCGTAGCGGGCCAGCACTGCGGTCGCGTACGCGCCGGTGCCGAAGAAGGCCGCGTGGCCGAACGACGTGAGCTTCGTGTGGCGAAGCAGGAGGTTCAGCCCGACCGCCGCGAAGCCAAACAGCAGGCCCTGGTGGATGACGCTGAGCTGGAGGCTGTCCGAGAGGCTCGCGACGTCGGGAATGATGAACAGGAACACCACCCCGAGGGCGAGGAAGGCCGCCTCCCGCCGAGTCACTTCGACCCCGAGGAAGCGGTACGCCGGCGTCCCGTCGCGGTCGACGCGCTCCGGCATCACGCCGTCTCACCCCACGTCCCGAACAGCCCTTCGGGCTTGACTAGCAGGATTAGCGCCATGATAGCGAACGGGGCGGCGATCTCGCCCGGCGGGTACAGCGTAATCATCCAGCTCCGGATGACACCGACCAGGAGCGCGCCGACGAACGCCCCCCGGAGGCTGCCGAGGCCGCCGATGACGATGACGACGAAGGAAAGCACCAGCGGGTTGGTGCCCATTTCGAGCGTTGCCGACGTGGGCGGGACCGCCATTGCACCGGCGAAACCGGCGAGGAAGGCTCCGAGCGCGAACACCAGCGTGAACACGCGGTCGGTGCTGACGCCGATGGCGGTGGCCATCTCGCGGTCGATGGCCGTCGCGCGGATGATGCGCCCCGTCTTTGTGCGCTCGAAGAACCAGAACAGGCCCACGACGACGACCGAGCCGACGAGGATGACGAACACGTTGTAAGTCGGGTAGTTCAGCCCGACAAGTTCGCTCGTCGGAATCGTGTTGATGGCGCTGTACACGGCGTCGGTCCGTATCGAACTGTCCCCCCAGATGAACTTCTTCACGTCGAGGAGGATGAGCAAGAGGGCGAAGGTCAGCACCAGCTGGTACACCTGGTCGCGGTCGTAGATCTGCCGGAGGAACACCGCCTCGAAGAGGGTCCCGACGGGGAGGAGGATGGCTGCTGTCACCAGAACGGCTGCGAGAACCGCGAGAACGAACACGGCGGTACCGACGACGTCGCCACCCGGTGGGCCGACGACACCGATAATAAACCCGAACACACCGATGGCGGTGTACGCGCCGATGGAGAACAACTCTCCGTGGGCCAGGTTCAGGACGTCCAGGATGCCCAGGATGACGGTCAGGCCCGAGGCTATCATGAACAGAATGAACCCGAACTGGATGCCGTTGAGCGTCTGGACGAGCGCGGCTGTGGGTGTTACGGCCATGGCTCGGTATCAGGCGCTCCAGCTGTCCAGCCAGTCGCTGCCGGTGACGCCCGGCGGCGGCGCGGTCTCGGTCGCCGCGTAGGTGTTCACGTCGTTGAGCCTGGCCGCCCCGAGGTCGTCATCATACACCATCTGGCCGGCGAAGGAGTTCGACGCGCCCTGATGGTCCTCGGCGATGTTGTGGTAGCCGGCCGGCGTAAAGAAGCCGTGGCCCTCCAGAACCTGTGCGATCTGCTCCTGGCTGGGGTAGGTCCCAAGCAGGTCGATAGCCTTCTCGACGGCCGTCGCCCACGCGGTGACCGCGCCGTAGCCGCTCATGTAGTGAGCCGTCGGGACCGTCACGCCCTCTTGCTGTGTCGCGGCGTCGAACAGCTCCCGGCCGGGCTGCCAGTTGCCCAGCGCCGGCTTCCCCCAGTAGTAGTTGCGCGACCCGGAGTAGATATCCGCCCCGGCCAGCGCGTCGCCCGGTACGTCGCCGGCCGCGCTGTACAGCGTCGTGCCGAACACCGTCGTGTTCTCGAACATGTCGTTGGCGTTCGCTTGTCGCACGAATGTCGTCACGTCGCCGCCCCACAGGCTGGAGAAGGTCACGTCCGGCTCCTCGTTGTTGATCGAGGTGATGTGGTTCGACATGTCGCTGGCTCCGAGTTCCGGGAACCCCTCGTAGACGATTTCGGCGTCCGTGAGTTTCTGGATTGCCTGCGTGAACACCCGCATCTCGTCCTCGCCGAAGGAGTAGCCGGGGTTGACCCCGGCGACGGTCGAGATGTTGTCCGCACCGATGCGCTCGACGGCCTCGCGGGCCATCGTCACCACCTCCATGATGTCGTAGTTCTGGAAACGGAAGGAGTAGGTCGGGTCAGGGACGGTCTCCTCGTAGAGCGTCGTCACCGTCCCGTCGGTGCTGACGTTGATGATCTCGTTTTTCTCGACTTCGGGGGCGATCTGGCTGTGCGTGCCGCTGGAAATCGGGCCGAACGTGACCTCTTTTCCCTCCTCGATGAACTGGTTGTAGCTGTCGAGCGGGTTCGACCCCTCGTTGACGACGTCCAGTTCGATTTCGCGTTGTCCACCGACACCGCCCGCTTCGTTGATGCGCTGGACGGCGAGTTCGGCCCCGCGCTGGGCCTGGATACCGAGTACGCCCGGTGCGCCACGCGTGAACGTCAACAACCCGGCCTGTATCGGGTCGTCGGAGATATCGCCACCGGACTGCCCGCCCTGGTCCGCTGTTTCACCGTCGCTCAGCAGCGTCGAGCAGCCAGCGAGTGCTGCGGCGACGGCCGAGCCGCCGACGGCGGAGAGCAGTTGTCGCCTGCCGATGCCACCAGTGTCATGGTCCGTTGTCGTTTGTTCCATAGGTGTGTCCCAATACGCCCCGGATGAGTCCGGGATGTCTGGTCACGCGGTGTGTGCCACGCTCACAGGGATGACTGATTCTTCCGACGTAACCCCCGAATAACGGGAGGTTTACACGTAAACCACGTCGTCGGTGAGACAGCGGAGCAGCGTTCTCGCGCCGGGCTGTGACAGCACCACACGGTCAGTCGGGTATACATGTCAACCCGCCCCTATTCGGACATGTCTAGAGAACGTGTGACTGAATGGCATCCAGCACCTCTCACGAACGGCTCGAAGTCGAATCCATCGACGAGTCCTCGATCCTGTTCGTCGACGACCATCACTACACCGAAGACACCGTCTGTCTGGTGACCGGCGGCGGCTCGGGTATCGGTCGGGCGACGGCGCTGGCGATGGCCGCCAACGGGGTGACCGCCGTCGCCACCGATATCGACGAGGATGGCCTCGCCGAAGTCGCGGCGACCGCGGCGGACCTCGACCTTGATGGGGCCGTCGAGACCGTGGCCGGCGACCTCGCGAACGACGCGGATATCGAGTCCATCGTCGAGACCGCGGCCTCCCACGGCACCATACGGTATCTCGCGAACATCGCCGGCCTCCAGCACATCGACGCCATCGAGGACTTCCCGATGGAGACGTACGACCAGATGCACGACGTAATGCTTCGCGCGCCGCTCGCGCTGTCGAAGCGCGTCATCCCTCACATCCGCGGGACCGACGACGGCGTAGGTGCCATCGGGAACATGGCATCGGTCCACGGCCATTACGTTACCTCGGATAAGGTGGCCTACAACGTCTCGAAGTTCGGCCTGCGGGGACTGACACAGTCTATCGCCGCGGAAGGCGGTGACGGGCTCCGTGGGTTCTCTATCAGTACCGGCTACGTCAAGACGCCGCTGGTGGTCGACCAGATTCCCGACACCGCCGAGCAACGTGGCATCAGCGTCGACGAGGTCATCGACGACGTGATGCTGGGCCAGGCGCGGGTCAAAGAGATGATGGACCCCATTGACGTGGCGAACCTCTTCGTGTTCGGGCTCTCGACACACGCCGACCATCTCAACGGCGGGGACCTGCTGTTCGACGGCGGCATGACAACGACCTACGAGTGAGACAGTGGTGTGTGGACATGCACTGTCCCTGCGCCACACACAAGCGACGCGGAGTCGGGCTACCCCGACCGACCAACGGACGCACGGGGCAGCGGCGGTACGAGTTTATACCAGACGGCCAAACACTACGGAATACTGACGCTATGAGTGAACAAGACCACGTAGACTCCATCGTCCACGAACCGAGCCACGCGTTCGTCGAGTCGACGAACGTCTGGGAGTTCATGCAGGAATACGACATCGACAACTACGACGAACTCATCGAGCGAACGACCACGGACCTGCCAGAGGAACCAGAATCCGGCGTCGAGTGGTTCTGGGACCTGCTCCCGGAGTACCTCGACATCGAGTTCTTCGACGCGTACGACGAAGTCCGAGACGATAGTGAGGGACCACAGTTCACCGACTGGTACCCCGGCGGGACCATCAACGCCGCCCACAACGTTCTAGACCGCCACGCTGCGCGGGACAGCCCGACTCGAAACACAGTCGCGCTCATCTGGGAGGGTGAACCCGGCGACGTTCGGGAGGTCACGTACCACGAACTGAACCGGCAGGCCAGCAAGGTGGCGAACTACCTGGAATCCGTCGGCGTCGGCACCGGCGACACTGTCGGCCTGTACATGCCGATGGTCCCCGAGGTGGCGTCGATACTGTACGGCTGTCTCAAGGTCGGCGCGATCGCCGTGCCGATCTTCTCCGGGTTCGGCGTCGACGCGACGGCGACCCGCATCGCCGATGCCGAGTGCTCCGTCCTGTTCACTGGTGACGGCTTCTATCGCCGGGGCTCCGGGGTCCACCTCAAGGGGAGCGCTGACGAGGCAATCAAGCAGGCCGGCGAGGAATTGGGAACGACGCCGGTCGAACACACCGTCGTCTACGACCGCCTCGGCGTCGCCGACGACCCCGACGAGACGATTCGCTGGACCCGCCGCGACGAGTGGTGGGACGAAGCGATAGAGACCGCCGACGACGAGTACGCGGCGAAGGAACTCCCGAGCAACCAGGAGTCGATGCTGCTGTACTCCTCCGGGACGACCGGGAAACCGAAGGGCATCGTCCACACGCACGCCGGCGCACTCATGCAGGCGGCCAAGGAGATCTACTTCGGCTTCGACCACAAGCCAAGCGACCGTTTCTTCTGGGTGAGCGACATCGGCTGGATGATGGGGCCCTGGACGCTGCTCGGGAACCACGCCTTCGGCGGCACCGTCTTCATGTACGAGGGTGCGCCGGACCACCCCGAACCGGACCGCTTCTGGGAGATGATCGACCGCCACGACATCACCACGTTCGGCGTCTCGCCGACCGCAATACGGGCACTCCGAAAGAAAGGGGACGAGTGGCTGGAGGGCCACGACCTCTCCAGCCTCCGGTTGCTGGGCTCGACCGGCGAACCCTGGGACCCCGAGAGCTGGCAGTGGTTCTACGAGCACGTCGGCAACGAGGACTGCCCAATCATCAATATCTCCGGCGGGACCGAGATCATGGGCTGCTTTCTCATGCCGATGCCGATTCAATCGCTCAAACCCTGCACACTCGGCGGTCCGGGACTGGGGATGGACATCGACATCGTTGATTCCGATGGCGAATCGATAGCCGACACCCACGAGCGCGGCTATCTGGTCGCCAGGGACTCTTGCCCGTCGATGACCCGGTCGCTCTGGTCGGGCGACGACCGCTACCTGCATGAGTACTGGTCGACCTGGGACGACGTCTGGGACCACGGCGACTGGGCGCAGAAAGACGAGGACGGTCTCTGGTTCCTCCACGGCCGGGCCGACGACGTGCTCAACGTCGCCGGGCGGAAGGTCGGACCGGCGGAGGTCGAGGGTGCGGCGATGGAACACGACGCCGTCAATCAGGCCGCCGCCGTCGGTGCGCCGGACGACACCACCGGCACTGCCGTCGTCCTCTACGCCGTGCTGGAACCCGGCTACGAACCCGACGACGACCTCCGGGACGACATCCGCGCCGCCGTCGGCGAGGAACTCGGCAAGCCGTTCCGGCCCCGAGAAGTACTGTTCGTCGATGAGTTCCCCAAGACCCAGAGCGGGAAAATAATCCGCCGGGCAATCGCCGGCGTCTACCGCGGCGAGGACCTGGGCGACATGTCCAGCATCGAGAACCCGGACGCACTGGACGAGGTCCGCGAGGCGTCGTAGTCAGCCCCCGACGGCGTCCTCGGCCGGCTTCTCCAGCCGGAGCAATCCAGGGAGCGCCAGCACCGCGAGGACGACTTCTGTCCCGCCGGCGACAAAGAACGCGACTGCGTAGCCGAAGGCTCCCGCGACGGTACCGCCGATGAGGATGCCGGCGAGGAAGCCGACGCTACCGAAGATGTTGAACCCGGCCATAGCGGTCCCGCGCTCCGTCTCGCCGGCGAGGTCCGAAACGAGCGCCATTGTCGCCGGAGCCATCAGTGCGCCGATGACACCGGTCAGTACCATCCCCGCACCGGCGATGGTCACCGTCGGCGCTTGCCCGACGCCGATAACGGTGAGCCCGTACAGTACCGATCCGGCGACGATGGGTGCGGTTCGACCGATGCGGTCCGAGAGCACGCCGAAGGGGTACTGCAGGAGGGCGAACGGCGCGAAAAACAGCGCCAGCATGACGCCGGTTTCGCCGGGTCCCAGTTGGAACGTCTCCCTGAAGTACAGGGTTCCGACAAGCGCGAAAAATCCCGCGGTGAGCCGGTCGATGAACCCGAAGGCGTACGGCACGCCGAGGGTCGGTCGCTGTTTGAGCCCGGACACGGTCGCAGCCAGGCCCGACCGCCCGTCCGACGGTGCGCGGTCGGTCACGAGCAGGGCGGCCACTGCGACGACGAGCGACAACGCGCTCGCCACGTACAGCGGGAGCGTGGTCTGGATTTCGTACAGTTGGCCGCCCAGTGGCGCACCGAGCGCCGTTCCACTGCCGATAGCGATGCCTGCCGCCCCCATGTTCTTGCCGTGGCCGCCGCCGAGATCCATCAGCATCGTCATCGCCAGCGAGAACGCCGCGATGGTGGCTCCGCCCTGAAGCGCTCGCAGGACCAGCACGCCGGCAAACGGGAGCGAGACAGCGCCGGGGAGCCACGCGATGAGGGCGTACAGCACTGCGCCGGCGCCCGCCCCGCCGATGATGAACGGCGTGCGCCGTCCGGTGGCGTCGCTGAGCACGCCCCATACGCCAGCGAAGACGACGAAAGCCCCGAACTCAGCGGCCAGGAACCACATGCTCGCGTTCAGGTCCGTCGTCGCACCCAGCGACCGGACGAGCCTGTCGACACCCGGATACAGCAAGACCTGCGCCAGTAAAACGGCGAAGATACGCCCGCGAGAACGCCCCGGTCTGTGCGGTCCGTCACAGACAACGGATACAGCGAGCCGAGAAAAATAGATGTCGACCCGAATACGTGACGCTAATCGTAGGATTCCACAACTATCTACCACAGAACGTCGCAGCCGCTAACTCGGGCCAAACCGCCTTACTCAGCGCTATGCGGCGGAACGAAACCGCAGTCCGAACAGCCGTTGTGCTTCGTCGTCTGGTAACTCAGTTCCGCCCCGCAGTTTGGACAGTTATACTGGTCTGAACTCATTCACCTACTCGTATTGTTCGACAGTACCTAAACCTTTTCTCGACAATCGTCTATAACGTTTTTTCGGCCGCGTTACGGGACGTAGCGAGGCTTAGACTGCAATCAACCGGCTTGTGGGACGGATAATTGCATCGTTCAGAAAGGATGAACAAGGGTCTAAAACGGGTATTGGTCGCCGCCTGTAGCCGTTGCCGCGCACATAACGGCAGCCGTGTCCACTCTGTGCGTTCGACCACACCGGGTTCGGGATTGCTGCCGGCGCGGAATACATCGACTCCTGTCGAAGTGTTAGAGTGACAATATTCAGTGCTGATAGGGGCTTCTGTGCTCCGGGGGTCAGCTACCGGCGACCACTCGTCTCGGTCGACAGGCGGATTCGGCCGTGTATTTACTGTTTGTCGTGGCGAACGTCGCTACTGAGACAGCAAGAGAAACAGCGATACGGAACCGGCGTCGTTCCGTGGCCGTTTACATGTAGCCGAGGTCGCGCAGGCGCTCCATCAGGTCTTCCTTGTCCTGGGCGCGGCCGGCGCGCTCGGTCGTGTTCGCCATGTCCTGCAGCCAAGCGGGCTCTTCGGCGGACTTGTCGGTGCTGACCTCGCTCCCGAGCGAACGGAATCCGGCGAAGTACTTCGGCGAGACCGGCACGTCTTCCTTCTCGATGCCCTCAGGCAGGTCGTCCTGTCCCTGCGGGACGTAGCCGTCGTCCGGGTAGCCCTCGACGGTGTCCGGGACGACGAAGTTCCAGAAGGCCTCCCACACGTCGGCTTCCGCGAACTGGAGAATCGACTGGATGCGGTCGTGCGGCGGGTAGATGTCCGGGTCGTGACGCGGCGAGAAGAACGTCTCGTCGGCGCGGGACTCCTGCTCGTCCCAGCGGATGCCCGACAGGATGCCGTCGACGTCGTGCTCCTCGATAGTGTCGTTGAGCGCCACCGTCTTCAGGAGGTGGTTGCCGACGTAGGTGTCGAGCAGGAACGGGAACGTGTCCTCCTCGTATTCGAGGATGTTCCGAATGTGGTGCTGGTTGTGCTCAGAGAGTTCGTCGACGGGGATGTCGTCACCCGGTTCGAGGCCGTTTTCGTCGACGTAGTTGCCCACGTCCTCGTTGCGCGCCCAGATGACGTCGAGGTCCCACTCGTCGGCCCAGTGTTCGACGAAGTCGATGAGTTCGTCGAAGTGCTGATAGTGGTCGATGAAGACGACCGGGGGTACTTCGAGGTCGAAGCGCTCGGCGACTTCCTTGACGAAGTACAGCGTCAGCGTCGAGTCCTTGCCGCCGGTCCACATCACGACAGGGTTCTCGTACTCTTCGAGGCCGGTCTTCGTGACCTCGATTGCCTTCTCGATCTTGTGGTTGACAGTCGGGTACTCTTCGGGGTCTTCGCCTTCCCCGTCAGTGTAATCAACGTCCAGATAGTCCGGGAACTCTGCTGATTCGGACATAGTGTAATGAGATATAATTACGAGTGCCAAGTACTTTTTGGATGGCCGACAGGTGTGTGAGGCGGTGGCAAATAAAACGGCGGCCGCGCCCGTTCAGGTCACTCGGGTTTTTTGCTGCCGGCGCGAAAGGCGTGGTATGGACGACCGCCCAACCCTCCCGGCTCGCCTCTTTCACCGCTGGCTGTTGCGCTATGTCCCTGTAGCCGCGCTGATCCTGATAGTCAGTGGACTCCTCGGGTACGGACTCGGCAGTCAGGTACCCGCCGAGTGGCTTCAGAACCCCGGAACGACCGGCGAGAATCCCTTCATGCCGGCTGAGCTCACGACAGTCTCTCTGACCGTTAACAACCTCGGGGCGTTGCTCGTGATGGCACTCGGCGCTATCTCGCTCGGTTCGATGACGGTCCTGTCGCTCGTCTTGAACGGCCTGCTCATCGGGGTCGTCGTCGGTATCGCACTCAAGCAGGTCTCGCCCGTCGTCGTCGCCGCACTCATCGTCCCACACGGCCTCATCGAGATCCCCGCACTGCTCATCGTCGCCGCCGTCGGGCTCCGGTTCGGGTGGCGCACGATACAGTACATCCGCGGCCGCACGGACGAACTGGTCACCGGACAGGATCTCCGGGAAGCCGGCTGGCTGCTTGCGACGGCCGCCGTACTAATCGTGATTGCGGCCTACATCGAAGCGAACCTCACCATTGAAATCGCATCACGGTTTACCGACGCCGACCTCTCAGGTATCGCGTCGGCGTAGCGACTTGAACTGGCCGCTATACGGCGTTGAGCTACGGCTCGGCAAAATTGAATCCGTGACCGGACGCTCCGCAGGCTGCGTTACGAGATGAACTCGTTGTCGCGCCAGTTGACGCCCTCTTCTTCCTCGCCGTCGCGGGGCTCCTCTGCAACGTTTATCGCAGCGGGTCGCTCTTCCCCATCGACGATGCGAACGGCTTCGAGTTCCTCGTCGACCGCCGCAATCGCCGTCAACGTTCCTTTCTCAGCGACTTTCGCGACCTCACACAGGACCTCGAACATCGCGTACTGGAGCGCTGTGTTCTGGAGCACGGTCTCGCGGTCGCCCTTGAAGCAGGCGTACTCAACGAGTTCGGACTCGATTTCTTCCTCTTCCTCTTCGAGTGCGCCCCACTGGGGGCCACCGCCGGAACTCCCGGTACTCGCGGCCCCGGGCGGTCCCATCTCGTCGGGGTCTTCCTCGTACACCCGATTCTCCGTGACGCTGGCCTTGAGCTGGGCCGTCGGGGTGTACTTACTCATGGAGTCGTCTTTGGCGACAGCGCTGACGATTAGCGTATTGTTTCGACGGGTGATGTCGATGTCAGCGATTTCGGGGGGAAGGTCCGGATCCTCGAAGAAATCGTAGGCGTCTTCCAGTGGCAGTTCAAGTGTCGAGTGAAGTCTGTATACGCGGCTGGTCATGGTTGGGGAAGCGTGTATCAGTCGTCGAAGGCCGTCCGCTGACGCTGTAGTCACTACTCTATAGGGGCCACTTGCTTATATGACCTGTCCTTCATTCGCGGTTTCACCGCTCTATATCAGGCAATATATCAGGCGTATGTTAAAGGTATTTACAGACCTTCTAGCAGGCTATATGGTAGTGGTATTCAGTGCCTACTAGTCGTCCGCAGGCGTGGGATCGCCGTCCTCCAGGTCGACATCCGCTTCAATACTGGGCGGGTACTTCCCGCGGTCGAGTTTCAGGTCCGACTGCGGCCGCGCCATGCAAGTCAGTGCGTAGTCCTCCCGTTCCCGGTCGGTCAGTCCGCGGGCGGCAGGCTGGGTAACCGACCCCTCGACAATCTTCGCCGAGCAGGCAGGCACATCCCCACGCGGCAGGAGTACTCCTGGGCGATACCCTCCTCGATACACCGCGAGAGAATCGTCTCCTTCTCGGAGACGGTGATTTCCTCGCCCGTCCCCACGAACGTCACCGTGTACTCGGTCATGCTCGGCCCTTTGACACCCCCCAGCAAAACTCTTTATCACCGCTGTCCCGGAGTGAAACGGACCGCTGTCCGTCAATGCCGCATGACGCACCCGTAGTCGGCTGTGCATCGCAGAAACAGTTATAGCAGTGCGTAAAACCGATAGTCGGAATAATTTTCTCTCTCCGGGCAGGACGGGAGTGCATGACCACACACCAGGACGGCAACGCCGGCGGAGCGTCGGCGACTGCACGGACCGTTTCCGTGGACGTTGTCGTCGTCGGGGCCGGGACATCCGGCTGTTACGCCGCAGCGACCGTTGCGGACGCGGGCTACGACGTCGTCGTCGTAGAGCGAAAGGACGAGACCGAGGCCGGCCACATCGCCTGCGGGGACGCGCTCAAGGGAGCCAGCGACTTCCCTGAAGCGATTCCGAAGTCACAGCTCGAACCGGCGTTTACCAACACCGATGTCGACCACGGCCGGTTCGAGATTCCACAGGAGGACACCGTTCTCGAAATTCCCGTGCCGGGCGAACTCGCCGTCATCGACCGCTGGGAGTACGGTCGCTGTCTCATCGAGGGTGCAAACGACAGCGGTGTGGAGTTCCACTACGACACGGTCGTTCAGGACGTGTTGCAGGACGACAGCGGCCGCGTGACAGGCGTGAAAGCCATGCGGAAAGGCGACCCCGTCACATACGAGGGTGACATGGTCATCGACGGGGCCGGCGCGCTCTCGATTCTGCAGGACAAGACCGACCTCGAAGACGCGACCTTCGACACGAACGTCCAGTACTCGCAGTTCTGTTCGGCCTACCGGGAGATTATCGAGGTTGACGAGCCGGTCGAGTGGGACGACGCGCTCGTGTTCAAGCCGACCGAGCGCTCCGCCGGCTACCTCTGGTACTTCCCGCGTACGGACACGGAGATCAACGCCGGCCTCGGTTTCCAGATGAACGAGGAGCCGATGGAACTGGTCGACGACCTCAAGCGCGACCTGCAGGGCCGAAGCGAGTTCAAGGGCGCGGAGGTACAGGATAAACTCGGCGCTGCGCTGCCGACGCGCCGGCCATACGACTCCGCCGTCGCGCCCGGATTCATGGCCGTCGGGGATGCCGCTGGACACGTCAATCCAACCACCGGCGGCGGTATCGCCGGTGCGGCCTACGCCGGGACCTACGCCGCCGAACAGGCAATCGAGGCTATCGAATCCGGCCGGACGGACGACGAAGCCGCGCTCTGGGAGTACAACGAGCGCGTGATGGAGCACTTCGGCGCCCGGTACGCGGCGCTTGACGTGTACAACATCTTCACCACCGCCTACGACGTCGACGACCTGATGGCGCTGCTGGCCGCGTTACCCGGCGAGAAGCTCGCCGAGGCGCTGTACGGCGGCTCGACCAGTATCGGGCTCGGACTCAAAATCAAGATGGCAGTCAAGAGCATCGGCCACTTGGGGACCATCCGGGACCTCTACCAGACGAAGAAAGCTGCCGACCGGCTGCTGGACCATTACCAATCCTACCCCAGCGACCGCAGCGGCTTCGAGGCCTGGCAGCGCGAGCGTGATTCGATTATGGACGATATCTACGAAGTCACTGGCGCAGAGCCCAAGTACTGATTCCGCGGCTCGTTGCGTTTTCCGTTTGATTCTGATATTCTGGCGCGGGGTTGCCAGCAGCAGCGACGGCGTTTCGAACAGCTATTCGGATAGTAGTTGCTGAAATCATGAACTATAGTTCTGAACAACAAGTTTTATTATTTAACAACATGATATCAAAATGAAGTCACACTGGGGTCGGTCGACCGGGGGGTCACCGAGACGGAGACAGCGTGTCGACCGTCGCCCGAGTGGGGGTCAATCATGCTAGCACGCAGATTCCAATCCGACGATAGTGCAGTCTCGCCAGTTGTTGGTGTCATTCTAATGGTTGCAATAACAGTGCTGTTGGCGGCGACAGCAGCGACGTTCTTCCTCGATTTCGGTTCTGGGAGTCTCGGCCAAAGCGCGCCACAGGCGGCGTTTACGTTCGATTACGACGCGGGTAGTCCCGACAGCCTGACAATCGAGCACCGGAGCGGCGACTCTATTCAAGCCGGGAATCTGTACATCACCGTTAGCGGGGCTTCAACCGCCAACGGACAGCACGATTTCCCGAGTCTCGGCGGCGCACCGGCGGCCGGTTCGGAAATCACAGCCGGGTCGAAGGTGACGTTTTCGAAGGCCGCTGATCTCTCGGATGCGACGGTCACGCTGAACTGGAAGTCGCCGGATAGCGGCAAATCGATCCAACTCGCCAGCTGGGAAGCGCCGTAGCGTATTCACTCACTCAGTTGGCTAATCGCTTTACTGACGACATCGATACCGATTGCCAGTGAATTCTCGTCGACGTCGAACGTGGGCGTGTGGTGGCCGCCGGGGTGGTCGGTCCCGATACCGACGAACGTCGCCGTCCCGCTGCGGCCCTGGACGCGGTCCATCAGATAGGTCGCGTCCTCGCTCCCACCGAGGTCGTCGGTCCGAAGGCGGCTTGTGACGCCGGGAACTGATTCTGCTGCGTCGTACACTACACCCGCAAGCGCGTCGTCGCTCACCGCACTCGGCGCTTCTGCGGTCGTCTCGACAGCGACTTCGCAGTCGTGCATCTCGGCCGCGGACGACATGACGGTGTCCGCCCGTTCGCTCATGTATTCCTTGAGCGAGGTCGTCTCACCCCGGACTTCTCCTTCCAGCGTCGCTTCCTCGGGGACGATGTTCGTGGCTGTGCCACCCTCGACGACCCCGGCGTTGACCCGGGTCGCGCCGTCGCCGTGCCGTCGAATCGCGTGAAGGTTCTGGACGGCAGTCGCCAACGCTTGTACGGCGTCCCGTCCCTGTGCGGGATGCCCTCCAGCGTGCGCCGTCTCGCCGGTGAACGTCGCCTCGAACTGCCGAACCGCGAGGAAGCCGCCGACGCCGGCGACGATCTCACCGGTCGGATGATCGAGACCGATATGTATCGCCAGCAAGTGGTCCACGTCATCCAGATGTCCACTCTCGGCGACGGCCTTCCCGCCGCCGATAACCTCTTCGGCCGGCTGGAAGACGACTTTGAACGTCCCCTTGAAATCACTCTCTTTCACTGCCTCCAGCACGCCAAGGCCAATCGTCGCGTGGGCGTCGTGCCCGCAGGCGTGCATGTACCCCTCGTTGGCTGAGCGGAACTCCTCCGTCACCGGGGCATGTGCCACGCTGTCTGACTCCGTTATTGGAAGCGCGTCGATGTCGACCCGGAGCGCGACGGTCGGCCCATCGCCCTGTTCGAGCACAGCGAGGGCACCGGTGAATCCCCCAGTGGCGGCCTCCAGCACGTCCTCACGGGCCCCGGCCTCTCGGGCCTTCGCCTGCCAGTCTTCGAGTTCATCAGCGTCCGGGACTGCCATCCGCGCGTCGCCATCCACGACATCCTGACCGAGATGCAACTGGTCGACGCCGATCCGTTCGAGTTCGTCGACGATGCGACTGGTGGTGTAGAACTCCCGCCACGCGGGTTCGGGATAGCTGTGTAAGTCGCGCCGAACGGACCTGAGCCGTTCCTGTTGAGACTCGTTCATGCCGGCGAAACGGGGCACAGCTACTTATACGAATCCACAGGAGCGGACGACAGTCACTCCGGGGCTACGACCCGCTGCCGACCTGCGTCCGCTGTTCGACGCCGGCCTCGACGTGGATGGCGTTCGGGAAGGTTCGCTGAGTAACGTTCCGAGCGAACTCCTCGTACCCGACGATCTCTATCGTTCGGGTGTAGACGGTGTGAGTCCAGGACTCGAAGCGGCCGCCGCTTGGCCCCAGTGACTTCGACTGAGGAACCCGCAGCTCCTGTGGCTGCTTCGGATGCGGGCCTTTCAGTTCGACCCCCTTCTGTTCGGCGCTCTCTTTGATCTCTGTGACAATGTCCTCGAGGCGGTGTCGGTCCCCACTGGTGAAAGTCAGCGTCGTGACGAAGGGCATCTGTAGACGAACACTCAGCCGCGAGTGACAAAAGGCCATCTGTTTCCGTTGTGTCTCCGATATTCTCTTAAGTAGCGGTGTCATAAAATCCGATAATGATAGAGGCCACGAGCGCGGGAGCCATCCTCTTTCGCGATACGCGTGGCCGGCGGGAGTACCTCCTGCTCAAGAGCCGACCCGGCGATTGGGAGTTCCCCAAGGGCGGCGTCGAGGGCGAGGAAGAGCTCCAGCAGACCGCCATACGCGAAGTGAAAGAGGAGGCCGGCATCGGTGATTTCCGGCTTTTAGACGGGTTCCGCGAAGACTACGACTACGTGTTCGAGGCGAACGGCAACACCATCCACAAGACGGTCCACCTGTTCGTCGCGAAATCGTTCGAAGCGTCAGCCGAACTGTCCACAGAACACCGCGACCTGCAGTGGCGCGACTACGAGCAGGCCATCAACACAGTCACGCAGGACGGCCCCCGCGAGATACTCGAACAGGCAGACGAGTTCCTCGACGAACGAGCGGACGACGAGGAGTAGAGAGAGCGGCGACACTCGGCCGGATTCATCCAGCACCGACGCGGCGCTCTGGATAGCTACCGCTCCGTCGTCGCTTGCTGACCGGCTCAAGTGACCTCACCGGATAACCAGCCCATGAACACAGATCCCCTAAACTAACATATAAATTAAAATACAGAATTACCTTCGATAGTAAAATGCACGACTGCCCACCCCATATGTAGCCTAACCTTTATTTCCGCGATATCATCTGCCGTTGAGATAATTACGAATGGGGATTTATTTTATAAACAGTATTTCCCCCAATACTAACAGTATTTTTAAATAGGATAAGATTACAGTTTTCAAAGAGGCGTCTAAAATGTTAGAAGACGGACTATCGTACCCAATGCAAGGCGACAGTTGGATAGCACAGATGTTGATCGGCGGCGTACTGCTGGTGTTCTTTTTCCTCCTGATCCCAGTGTTCGCGTTCAACGGCTACTTGCTTCGTGTGATCGGAACGACCGTCGAGGGCGAATCCGAACCACCTGCCTGGGACGACTGGGGTGAACTCATCATCGACGGAGTCAAGTTCAGTATCGTCGGTCTCGTGTACTCTATCGTTCCCATAGCTGTCATCTTCGGTATCGGGAGCGTCCTCCTCGGATTGGGTGGTGCTGCTGGGAACTCTGGCGGCGGAATCATCGCCGGCTTCGGGCTCATGACACTGCTCCTTCTGATTCCGGTAATGTTTCTCATTTACTATATTGTCCCGGCAGCACTCGCCAATATGGCGGTCGAAGGCAGCCTTGGAGCAGCGTTCGACTTCTCGCTGCTGAAAAATGTCGTCCTTACGAGTGACTACTTCATCGCAGTCCTGATGCCGATTGTCGTTGGCATTATTACGAACCTCATCAGCAATATTCTGGCGTTTACTGTCATCGGACTCGTTCTCGTTCCGTTCGTCACCTACTACGGGCAGGTCGCCGTCTTCCGTATGTTCGGAACGGCATTCGCAAGCCAGACGAACAAGAGCGCACAGCAGGTAACAGGTCCGACCACGTCAGCCTAACCCAGCAGTTCTTACGCGGCCGGCTATTTTTTCGAGATACGTGACATCGAGTGGTGGAGCCGATTCAGACTCCGAGTTCGCCTTCGAACTGGCCGTCTGTCAATGGGCCGAGCGAGCGTGGTCGCCGTCCGACGATGCGGCGGTGCTGATCGCCAGACAGTTCGGGACGAAACACCGACGCTGGGACACGATTGTACTGGAGTGTGACCCCGACGGACTCCGCGAGCGAGCGACGTTCGGCGGAGACGCGTTCGACTCGGACCTCCTGCACGTCCTGCAGAACGCGCCGGCCGACTGGACGTACTACCGCGACGCGCTGCCTGACCCGGGCTATCCGTGGCGGTACGTCCGGGAGTCGATTCACGAGGCGGCCGACCGGGACGCCATCGAGACCCGAAAGCGGGGCAACCGCATCGAAATCCGTCGGGTGCGACCCTATCCCGACTGGCTCCGTCGGGTCGTCGCCATCGAGAACAAGCCCGACCTGACGGCCAGCGCCGCCAGGAATCTCGTCCCACAACTGGAGCGGGACATCGCGCTGTCGCTGGCCGACGAGGTGTGGGTCGCGACGGCGACGACCGACGAGCGCGTGGAACCGGTCCTGCTGGCGGACCTGCCCGCGGCCGCCGGCGTGCTGACTGTCGATCCCGAATCCGGCACAGCCGAGGCGGTCTGGCAACCGCGGTCGCTGTCAGTGACCGACCCCGGAACGCGCATTCTGGACCGACCGGACGACGACACCAGCGCGGCGCGGTTCGAGTACGCGAGTCCTGATTGGAAGCAAGAGCGGCGGCTCGCCATCGCCGAACGGGCATACGATCGCGGCTGGCGCGCGTACGCGGACACGATGCGCCCCGACTGCAGGCACTTCCAACTCAGCGCCGACGAAACTGGCGTCTATCCACACTGCGCCGCGAAAGGGTGTCTCCCGACGGCGGCGGAGTGTCGGGGGCAGTGTCCGTCTTACGAGCCGGAACCGCCGGCGTGGCGGTCGAAGGACTGGCCGCTCGACGGCGGGCCGGGCAAAGCAATAAAACGGGTGTTAGCGCGGCGACGCCGCCGCCAGCGGCCGGGGCTGTCGGAGTAGCGGACCGACACCGCGACCCGGACTTATTCTTCGGATAGCTCGATGTCGAGTTCGTCCCGGGGAACGGCGAGCCTGAACGTCGGCACCGTCTTCTCGACCGTCTCCACGATACCTTTGTCTGCGAGGCTGCGGAGCGCGGAGCGAACATCGTCGGTGTCGCGGTCCTCACCGACCTCACGGAGGGCGTGTAACACGGCGACGACGCTCTGGCTCTCCTCGTCGGGGCCGGCAATCACGTCGACGATAGCCTGCTGGAGCGGGGTGACTGTCACCGTCTGTATCCGTTCGGAGTCCTCCCCGTCGATGAGCGTCGTCGCCTCCGGCGTCGCACAGATGAGGCTGTTGTCGTTGCGGTAGTAGTACTCCTTGAGTTCGGATTCGAGGTACTGGTGCACCTCGCTCCCGCTGTCCATGTCCCAGCGCTCCTGCAACTCGCCGTTTTTCGTCGGCTGGAGTTCGACGATGTCGGCGAGTCGCTCGCGGGCCTCCTCCGAGAGGGTCATGGCCCGTCGGTACGACGACCACGTATTTCGGTGTTCTGAATCCCGATCACTCGTGCCTGAGTGCGTCGATGGGGTCGACCCGCGCCGCTCGCCAGGCCGGGTAGAGGCCGGCGACGACGCCGACGAGCACGCCCACGCCGACCGCGAGCGCCATCCACAGCGGCGCAAGCGAGAACGTGACCTCGGCGTACTGGGTCGCGCCGTAGCCGACGAGCAGTCCGAGCGGGACGCCGAGCAGCGAGCCGATAGTTCCGAGCAGTGCGGCCTCGACGAGGAACACCTGCATCACGTCGCGGTTGCGCGCGCCGACGGCTTTCATGATGCCGATTTCGCGGGTCCGTTCGGTCACGCTGACGAGCATCACGTTGGCGATACCGATAGCGCCGACGACCAGCGCGATGACGGCGATGCCGGTGACGAAGCGCGTGATGCGCTCGATGACGTCGCTGATCTCCTCGACGAAGTCGTTCCCGGACCGGGCGACCAGTTCCGTGTCGTCGGCCGACAGCGACCGCGCGTCAGAATTACCGGAGAGGTACGTCTGAATCGCCGACTGCGTCTCCGGAATCGCCCGCGGGTCGACGACGAGCGTCACCTGCGGGTACGCGCGCTGTCGCACGGCCGCAGACGGGCTCTCGACGACGGAGTCGTAGAACGGATCTATCGGGACGTACACCCGCGGCTGGCGGGCGAACTCGCTGACCGGGACCTCGCCGCGGGTCCCGTTGACGACGCCGACGACGGTGACAGTCCGCTCACTACCGTCGGGCATCGTCATCGTGAGCCGTTCGCCGGTCGTGAGGTTCTCGGAGAACGACCCGGCCATGCGCTCGTTGACGACGACTGCTTCTTCGTCAGCCTCGAAGGAACGGCCCTCGACGAGGACACCGTCGGTGATGCTGGCCGGTCGCGTCGCCGTGACCTGCTGTCTGGCGAGCGTCCGATTCCCGTGCTGTATCGATTGTGTCTGGACGATCCCGCGCGGGAGCACCGCCTGTACGCCCTGGATTCCTTCTAACTGCTGAATGTCGTACTCCGTGAACACCGGCTGGAGCGTCCGGTCGAAGTCGTCGTCGCCCGACGGCGTCCCGAACACGTAGATGTTGCCCGCGTTCGACGTCTCGATGTCGCCGACGATTTCGGCCTCGACGCTGGCCCCGAACGTGGCGAACGTGATGACCGACGCGATGCCGATGACGACGCCGACGACCGTCAGCGCCGACCGGAGCTTGTGCGCCCTGATAGATCGGAGCGTGATGCGGACACTCTCGCCGGTGTCCATCAGTGCCGCCCCCCGGAGACGTTCTCGACGGACTGGATGTGACCGTCCTCGACGTGGACGATGTGCTCGGCCCGCTCGGCGACGTGGCGCTCGTGGGTCACCAGCAGGAACGTGTTGCCCGCCGCGTGGAGGTCGTCGAACAGGTCGAGTATCTGCGCGCCGGTGTCCGTGTCGACGTTACCGGTGGGCTCGTCGGCGAGTATCAGCGCCGGGTCGGTCGATAGTGCGCGGGCGATTGCGACCCGCTGGCGCTGGCCGCCGCTGAGTTCCGAGGGGACGTGGTCGGTACGGTCGGCGAGCCCCACCTCCGAGAGGAGCGACACTGCCCGTTCGCGGCGACGGTCGCGGTCCCAGCCGTCGAAGACGAGCGGCAAGGCGACGTTCTCCACCGCGGACAGTCGCGGCATGAGGTTGAACGTCTGGAAGACAAAGCCCACCTCGGTGCCGCGGATGTCAGCCCGTTCGGCCTCGCTAGCCGACGAAACGTCCTGTCCGTTGACCACGACCTGCCCCGACGACGGCGTGTCCAGCCCGCCGATGAGGTTCAGGAGCGTGCTCTTGCCGGAACCGCTTGGACCCATCACCGCCGTGTACGACCCCGCCGACAGGTCCAGGCTCACGTCGTCCAGCGCCGTCACCGTCCCGCCGAGGTCGTACTGCTTGCTGACGCCGTCGACGCGGACAGTCGTGTTCGCTGACTCGCTCACAGCCCGGCGTACGGACTGGACAGCAATGAGGGGTTCGCCGGGTGCAGATTCCGCCGGATACAGTCCGTTTTCTGACAAGAGGAACCCACTTACCACTCCAGTCCTAAGCCCGGACAATGACAGCCGATACCGGACGGAGACTAGCTATCGTCGCGGTGTTCGTCACCATTGGACTACTGGCTGCTGGGGCGGTCGCCGGCGTGTCCGGCCTCAGCGAAATGGGGCAGCCGTCCGGCGACGACGTGCTCGACCGAACCGAGCAGCGCTACGATGCGGCCGAGACAATTACCGGGACCGCGACAGTGACCGTCACGAACGACTCGGAATCGAAGACTTCGACGGTGGAGTACGCTGCCGCTGAGCCGAACAAGACGTGGGCCGCCGTCACGAGTGAGAACCGGTCCTACGAGATGGGGACGAACGGAACCGTCGTCTGGGCGGTCGGCGAGAACCAGTCCTACGGCCGCGAACTGCCCGAGGAAGCCGCGGCGATGAACGACACTACGGACCCGGTTCCCGAGGAGAACGTCACTGCGACGCTCCGCGGGACCGCCGAAGTCGACGGCGAGTCGACGTACGTCCTGGACCTCGAACCGACGAACGAGAGCATCGACGCGCCGAACACGACGCTATGGGTCGATACCGAGGACTACCGGGTCCACAAGCTGACCACCGACGACGGGACGAACCGGACGGAACTCACCGTTGAGGAGACGAACTTCAACGTCAGCATCGACGACAGCCAGTTCGCTCCACCGGCTGACCGGGTCGCCGTTACGACCGTCGAGAGGTACGACTCCTACGACGCGGCCCAGTCCGCGACGGACCTGGACCTGCCGAAGTACGAGAACGGGACGTTCGAAGAGGCACGGTACATCAGCCGGCCCGAGAGTACGGCTGTGGCCCAGCAGTACGACGCTGACGGGGAGAACGTGACAGTTCTGACCGCTACCGGCGCGTCGAGCTATCTTGACGACGTGGAGAACGGGACGGCAGTGCAGGTGAACGGGCAGAACGCGACCGCAATCGAGCGCGACGACAGTGCTGTCGTCTACTGGACCGAGGACGATGTCACGACCGGCGTGGTCGTCGAGGGGACGACCGAGGAGGCCGTCGCCGCGGCTGAAGAACTGTAGCGACGCCCGCTGACTTTCTACGTTCTACAGGCCGTCCAGCGTCGCCTGAACTGACGCCCAGTGGCTCCCTTTCCAGAAGTGCTGCCCGCAGTCGGTACAGCGCCAGACCGTCTCGTCGTCCGCGTTCGGTGCGTACTCCGGCGTCGGTGCCACCGGATCGACCTGTTCGACCGGCCCGTTGCAGACGCCACAGTGGGCCGGCTCCGGAGCGAGTGAAAGATGGAAGCCGGCATCGGCGAGTTCCCGCAACTGGTCCTCGACTGCCCGCTCGGTGAGGAGCACGCTCTCGGGTGCGCGGGCGGCGAGGTCGCTGTCCCGAGTAATCACCAGCCGGTCCTCACGTTCCGCTATAGCGAGGAGGTCGTCATCAGCCTCGGCGTCCCGGTCCAGCGCGTACGCCGTGTCGTAGCCACACATCCGCAGATAGGTGGCGAGCTTGCCGAGCATCGCATCGAGCACGAGCCGGTCGCTTGGGGAATTCTCAGGCATCGAGGAACTCGCGGAGGTCCTCGGCGTCGCGGGTGTTCAGCACGTCGTCCGTCTCGACCCAGCCCCGCCGCGCCGTGTGGACGCCGTAGCGCAGGAGTTCGAGATCGCGTGGGCTGTGTGCGTCCGTGTTGATGGCGATTGTCGCCCCGGCTTCGAGGGCCTGCTTGACCGCGCCGCCGCCGAGGTCCAACCGGGCGGGGTTAGCGTTTATTTCCAGCGCCGTGTCGGTGTCGGCGGCGGCTGCTGCGAGGCGCTTGATGTCGACGTCCAGCCCCTCACGACGGTTGAGATACCGGCCTGTCGGATGGCCAATGACGTTCACGTCGGGGTGTTCCGCTGCGGCGACGAGGCGGTCCGTGCCGTCCCCGTCCAGCGCGGCGTGTGGCGAGGCGACGACCACGTCCAGGTCCGCCAGCAAGTCGTCGGCGACCGAGACGCTGCCGTCCGCGGCGATGTTGGCCTCGACGCCGGTGAACACGTCGATGTCGGCGTCCGCCGCGACCGACTCGACCTCTACTATCTGCTCGCGGAGTTTCTCGTCCGGGACGCCGACGCCGCCGACCATCCCCGGCCCCGTCGCGTGGTCCGTGACCGCGAGGTAGTCGTGACCGAACGCGGCGGCCCCTTCGACCATCTCCGCAATCGTGTTGCTGCCGTCCGACCAGTTCGTGTGGGTGTGGATATCGCCGCGGACCTCGCCCTCGGCGAGGAGGTCCGGGAGCGACCCGTTGGCGGCGGCTTCGACCTCGCCGCGGTTCTCGCGGAGTTCCGGCGGCACCCACTCCATGCCCAGCGCGTCGTACACTGCGTCCTCGGTTTCGCTGGCCACTAGTTCACCGGCCCGCTGGTCGTCATCCTCAACGCCCTCGACATCGAAGACCCCGTACTCGTTGACCTTCAGATCCCGCTCGATAGCGCGGTTGCGGACCGCCACGTTGTGGTCCTTGCTGCCGGTGAAATACTGCAGCGCCGCGCCGAACTCCGATGGGTCGACGATCCGCAGGTCGACCCGAACGTCGTCCGCGTAGGCGCTCGCTTTCGTCTCGCCGGACTCGATGACCCGGTCGAGTCCCTCCCAGTCGGCGAACCGCTCGACGACGGCCTCGGGATCGGTGCTCCCGACGAGCACGTCCACGTCGCCGATGGTCGGTCGCCAGCGACGAATCGATCCACCGAGCGCGCACTCCTCGACGGCGTCGCCGCCGGTCATGTACTCTCGAATCCGGTCGCCGTACGGCCGCGCCTCGCCGAGCAGCGACCGCTCGTGGGCCTCGCGGGCGAAGTCGATGTTGTCGAGGATGTTCTGCTCCGTTTTCGCCCCGAAGCCCGAGACTTCCTGTATCCTGCCGGCTTCGGCAGCCGACTCCAGTTCGTCGAGGGTGGTGATGCCAAGCGCCTCGTACAGCGAGCCGACGGATTTCGGTCCCACGCCCTCGACCGCCGTGAGAGCATCCATCTCGACGGGGAGTTCCTCGCGGAGTTCGGTTAGCTCCTCGATTTCGCCAGTGTTGACGTATTCAACGACCTTCGAGGAGATTGCATCGCCGACGGCGTCGATTTCGCCGACGCTGTCTTCCCCCTCCGCGGCGAGGCCCTCAATAGCCCCGGGGAAGTCCCTGATGTTCTCGGCCGCCCGGCGGTAGGCTCGGGGCTTGTACTCCACCCCTTTCGCGTCCAGCAGGTCGGCAAACTCTTCGAGCAGTGTCGCGATTTCGTCGTTCCGGCTCATATTAGTAGCTCCGCCCGGCACGACCCGTGCCGGAGTCCGCGTCCTCGTGACCCAGTGCTTTCTGGAGGAACTTCATCCAGCGCTTCCTGTCGGCCGTCTCCTGGGTCTGCGCTTCCTGTTCGATGTTGGCCGCACCGAGCTGTTCGAGCGCGTTGAGCGCCCGGTCGATACCGATGATGGCCGTGGCAAGCTCTTCGCCGCGCTCGTAGCTCACTTCGTTGTCCTCGATCCGCTGCTTGCGCTGGAGGCGCTCGCGCCGCAGGTTCTTTTTCGCCTGCTCGACGCGTTCGCGCTCGCCCCGCGGAATCGTCTCCCGACGCTTGATTTCGAAGACGAACGACTGGAGTTCGATCTCCTCGCCCTGCACGGTGATCTCATCGGGGATATCCGCACCGACGGTCGCGCTGTCGCGTTCGATGCGCTCCAGCAACTGTTTGCGCTCGAACTCTTTCACTACCTGAGTGTTAGACCGGGGTGCCCTTACCCGCTTCGCCCATCGGCTACCAGGGTTTCCACAGCGGTGCCTGTTTCGCACCATCCGCCTGAGCCCGGTCAGCGCCCTGTTTCAGGCGACTCTCGTGGGCGGCCCCGACCGATAGAAAACGAAGTCGGCGATATCTTTTTCATGGTTTCTGTCGTTCTCATTGTACGAGAGTAATACCGTCCCCCTCGCTTATTACATGACTCTAACGTTCGAACCGCTTGACGACCGCCCTGGACTTGCGGTTATTGATCAGATCGAGCGCCAGCGCTACCGGATACACACGCCGACCCCCGTCGCGCTCCGGGAGGCAGCGACCGACGTGTTTCAGTACCCGGTCGGGGACGCTGTCCGGATCCGAACGCGCGCTATCGAACTGCCGACAGTGGTCATGGTGTACGTCCGTGACGATGCCGGCGCGATAGCCGCCGAGGTTGCCCAGTTCGAGTCTGAGACGCTGCCGCCGGATGACTACGTGCTGGACCCGCTGACGCAGATCAAGACGTATATGCGGGTCGAGGACACCGCGGTAGAGGTCACCGTCGACTCGGACCGGACCCGTATCGAGTTCGACGCCCCGACAGACCTGCTCATCGGCGCTCGCTCCCAGCACGACCGGCCGGCGGCCACGGTCACGACGACCGAGCAACCGACCGACGTGATGGCCGCGGTCGAGACCTTCGGGTCGGCGCTCAAGGCCTACGACCCCGAGCGCTCCTACCCGACGCTTCGCGGCCATCCACCGGCGCTTGAGGTCGGAGACAGTCTGGACATCCCGTCGGATATCGACAGGCCGGACACTGGTGTCACGCTCGAACTGCCGCCTGACCTCGCTTCGATCTTCGTCGCCGCACCGCTGTCGTACTACCTCGGGGCTTCGCTCGTTCCCGCGTCCGAGCCGCGGCTCACAACCGACACAGGATTCACGTACTCGCTCGATACCGCACGGGGTTTCGAATCCGAGGTCGGACGCACGCTCAAACGCCTCTTCTTCCTCGATTGTGTCACGCGCACCGAGGGATTCCACCAGATCGACTTACACGAGCGAGCGGCCATCGAACCGTACGTCGACCTCAACTTCCAGTCGCTGTATCAGCAGCCGCTGGCGGAGCAGGTCGCTACCTATCTGCAGGTCCCGTACGACGTTATCGAGGACCATATCCCGAAGTGGCGGTTGACGACGCACATCGACCCGGTGCCGGCGAACGCGGAACAGCTCCCGTACGTCGTCGACGACCTGGCTATCGTCCGAACGCATCAGCAACAGCGGCTGAATCAGGCGAGCGTTCCGGCGGAGGTCGAGGCCGAATTCACCCGGGACGACGTCATCACCCGCGCCGCGAGTTCCGACGCTGCGACCGCTCCATCTGAGGCGGACTACGTCGAACCGCAGGCCGAGGACTCATTGGAACAGGCCTGGATCGGGGACAGCATCCCGATCGGTGCGAGCAAGCTGACCAAAGCGGCGTTCGAACACCGACTCGACCGCGACACGAACGCCGAGGACATCACGATTCGCGTCGTCCAGAACGACGCCCGCATGGACGAGGAACGGCAGGTCGTCGACGACGTGTACGGCACCCGCGACGACTTGCCGTTCGATGTCACGGTCCACGACGACCTGACGACGGCGGAGCTCAGGACCGTTCTCACGACCGACGCGGAGTTCTTCCACTACATCGGCCACACCGAACACGACGGCTTCGTCTGCCGCGATGGCAAGCTCGACGTGACGACAGTCGACTCTGTAGGGGTCGATACGTTCCTGCTGAACGCCTGCAACTCCTACAACCAGGGGTTAGCGCTCGTCGAAAAGGGTGCAATCGCTGGCATCGTCACGCTTAACGAAGTGCTGAACGACGGCGCGGTTCGCATCGGTGAAACAGTCGCCAGGCTGTTGAACTGCGGCTTCCCCCTTCGAGCGGCGCTTACTATCGCACGTAAAAAGAGCGTTCTTGGGGGGCAGTATATCGTGGTTGGTGATGGTGGTGTGACAGTTACGCAAGCGGAAAACGGGACACCGAATCTACTGAATATTTCTGCGACCACAGCAGGATACGACGTAGAAATGAAGGCGTATTCTATGGATAACAAAGGCTTAGGAGCAATCGTATTTCCGTTCTTTGAGAAGTGTGAAGAGTACTTTTTAGCGCCGGGATCAGTTGGAAGTTTCAATATTTCTAGCTCGGAACTATCTGAGTTCCTTCAGATGCAACAGGTCCCTGTCAAAACTGGCGGAGATCTCTATTGGAGTAATTCGATGGAACTAGAAGATATCGGCTGATTTTCTTGCCGGTTTTGCAAAGAACAACGCGATGAAAACGGCTGCTTATGTTGCCAGTTCTACGGTTTATGGCCCGATGTAAATATTATTATTAGCTGCTGCAGTCCCCGCCTGTGACAGTAGCATCAGGAGGGTGAACAGTGCGCCGGCCATTTTCGGGTGCTCTGCGAGGTATTCGCGCATGGTAGTATCGGACATGATACGATTTTGATGTAGGCGGGGCAATAATTAAATTTATCTGAAGTGTACCTACATATTATATATTGTATTAAGTATGGAATTAAAAGATAAATCCAGAAATCAACACAGACAGAGCGTTTATCGCCCGTCTAGCGATTAAATAGCACGGACGGGTCGAACGTTCTCAAGAAGGCCCACAGCGATACACCCCATCAGTAGCGTTTAGTAGACTGGTATGTAACTACGGCCAGGATTAGGTATTGATGCCTAGATGGAACTCGCCTGACTATTATTTGAAATATATACGTCCTGCTGGCTCGCTTCGGGGACCAGACGTGGTAGGATCGGGGTATAGAACAATCACTACCAGCCTGACTGGATGGCTGATTGCGTTCGTCTTCTGTACTATCGACAGCACCGGGGAAAAAAGATGACCTCTGAGGAGGAGTGGCGGCTCGGAGACAAGATAGTGGAACTCTCCAGCGAGGCCATCAGTGGAAGTCGCCGCGCGACGACGCGTCACACACCGCTTCTCCGGACCGAATCAGCGGATCAACACGACGAAATGCAGACAGAGGTACCGATTCCGCTGGCGAAAGTCGAGCAGTCCCAGCAGTGTACCGTGTTGCACGTCGACGACGATCCACAGGTGGGTGAACTGGTCGAGGTGTATCTCGAACGCATCAACGACGACTTCGACGTCGTGACGAAGACCAGCGCCGTCGCCGCGCTCGATTTCCTCCGGACCAAGCAGGTCGACTGTATCGTCAGCGACTACGACATGCCAAACACCGACGGGCTGGAGTTTCTGGAACTCATCCGCGAGCAGTACCCGGACATCCCGTTCATTCTGTTCACCGGCAAAGGGAGCGAGGAGATCGCGAGCGAGGCCATCGCGTCGGGCGTGACGGACTACATGCAGAAGGGTGGCCGGTCAGATACGTACGACGTCCTCGCCAACCGAATCGAGAATGCTGTCGAGCAACACCGCACCGAACAGCGGTTCTGGAACGCCCTCTCGTGGTATCAACGGCTCGTCGAACAGGAGCTCGCGGGTGTCTGTATCATTCAGGACGGGACGTTCGTCTACGTGAACCAGAAGCTGGCCGACATTTTCGGCTACGATCAGAGTGAACTCATCGACGAATCACCGACTATACTCACTCCAGAGGGCGACGAAAGCCGATTCCCCGGCGCACTCCGAACGGCAGAGTCAAACGAGCTTGATACGTTCCATTCGGAATTTGCGGGGCAACAGGCCGACGGCGAAACGCGCACCATTGAGGTGTCCGGCGGGTCAATCGAGTACGACGGCGAACCGGCGTGGATCGGCGTGCTCCGGGACGCTGAAAGCAACCCTGACATCGGCGAATAAGCCGCTGCGTCGCGAAACCCGTCACAGACTGACAGCCGACAGTATAAGCACAATCCCTTTCCACCGCCCACTCCTACCGTAGGACAATGTCGGAGTGCGATGCCTGTGGAAAGCAGGAGAACATGCCGTACCAGTGTGGGCACTGTGGCGGGACCTACTGTGCGGAACACAGACTGCCCGAGGCCCACGATTGCCCCGGACTGGATAACTGGAGCGATCCGGGCGGCGTGTTCGACAGCGGGTTCGACGAGAGTGTAAACACTGGCCAGACCTCCGGGGGCGGCGGCGTCGCCGACCGGCTCGGTATCGACACCGGACCCGGCGGGCCGCTGGCGTACTTCCGGGGGAACGTCACGTACCTGTTCCTGGCGATCATGGGTATCGTGTTCATCCTCGAACACGTCGTCATCCTTTCCCTCGGTCGCGAAGCCTTCCAGACGCTGTTCGTCCTCCATCCGAACAATCCAGAGTACGTCTGGACCTGGGTCACGTCGGTGTTCTCACACGCCCCATTTGGATTCTACCACATTTTCGGGAACGGGATTATCATCTACTTCTTCGGCCGACTCGTCGAGCAGCAGATCGGGTCGAAGAAGTTCGCGATTTTCTTCCTCGTGTCCGGCGCGCTGGCTGGCCTCGGACAGATCGCAATTCAGACCGTGCAGGGAACGTCCGCCGGCGTCCTCGGAGCCAGCGGTGCGGCGCTAGCTATCATGGCGTTCCTGACCGTCCTGAAGCCTGATCTCCGCGTGTACCTGTACTTCTTGATCCCGGTCCCGATCTGGGCGATCACCGGCTTCTACTTCCTGTTGAGCATCTTCGGGTCGCTCAATCCGATGGGGGCCGGCCTGCTCGGCGGGAACGTCGCCCACCTCGCCCACCTCATCGGCCTCGTCATCGGCCTCTGGTACGGCCAGAAAATCAAGGGGCAGACCCGGATGCCCGGCCAGATTCAGTTCGGCGGTGGCGGCGGCCCAGGCGGCCCCGGTGGCCCGGGCGGTCCCGGCGGTCCGGGCCGGCGTCGTCCGTGACGATGGACCCAGTTCGCCCCGATTTCATCCCCGACCGTCCGCTATCTCAGGCGGAGATGGAGGCGCTGCAACGCGACATTGCCGAGGTCGCGCGGTTCGAGGACGACCTGGATGTCTCGCC
>NZ_WPCB01000055.1:0-23469 GCF_009741785.1 Haloarcula sp. CBA1122 | reverse complement strand
GGCGGCGCGGGCGGCGCGGGCGGCGCGGGCGGCGCGGCCGCGACCGACACAGACCCGGCCTCGAACGTCGCCGAGGACCCCGCTGCCGGCGAGGAACCCGTCGAAGCGAGCGGTCCCCACGGCGGCGGCATCGACGACATGACGATGGCTGTGACCTACGACGCGGCCCGGCAGTTCGCCGACCCGCAACTGGTCTTCCGCGAGGCGCGGGCGTGGGCCGACTGGGTCGGTATCGTCGGCGACGTAGAGGCGTTCGTCATCAACAAGTTCCAGCGTGACCACGGCATCGATGCGACTTCTTCAGCGGCGCGGGTCAGGAACCGGCCGAACGCCTCGCCGACATCGGCGAGCACTCGATGTTCTACGCCGAGCGGATGGTCCTCGTCGGCCGTCCGGACGACGAGCCCATCGCCGACCGGACGGGCTGGGAGTTCATCCCGCTCGCCGACGCCGCAGAGAAGGCGGAGTGGGAACTCGCTGACGAGTGACGCCCTATATTTATAATGCTTGCTGGTCATTATCATACACGAACGACAATGACACTCCGAACCGCGGTCCACCAGTCGAAGATACTCACGTTCGTGGTACTGGGGGCCTTCGTCTGGCTCTTATTGACACTGTTCGAAGTACTGTCGACCATCAACTTCGCGACCGGAACAGCGACGTTCGTCGGTCAGAACGCGCTGGGCGGTCTCGCCGGAGTGCTTGTGCTGACTATCGTCCTCGGAGCGCTCGTGGTCCTGTACTCCGAGATAACCGAGTCAGACCCGGCCCCGCAGTCGTGGCCCCCGTCGGAAGAATGACGTACTACAGTTGCGAAGAATGCGGCCAGATGATAGACCTCTCGGCGTTCGAGGGGCAGCCGCGCCGGCAGGACTGTCCGGTATGTGAGGAGACGACGCTGTGGACGCCCGAGTTCGAGGGTGAAGGGGTGTCGTTTTGACACTCGCTTTCGAGGTGAGCGACCGCCTGTACGAGGCCGCTCAGGAGTGGGCCGACCGGCGGTTGGAGGACATCGACGAAGCGATGGAAACGAAAGTCGAGCAGGCGTTGCTGGAGATCGAACACCTCGTCTCACAGTCCCACGACGTGGCGTTCGAGGTCGACGGCCGCGAGGTACGGTACGAACCGACAGAGGAACTGGCCGCGTTGCTCCGTCGGCAGGCCGAGGAGAGCGAAATCGACGAGAGTACCGTGCTGAAGATGCACGTCGACCTCTACGCGAACGCGTTCCTCGACGAAGTCTCGGACGAGCAGAAACCGCCGGGAACGCCGTCTGAGTGACGGCACCAAAACTTAAGCCCGGCCACTACGACAGATGATATACAATGGCACACGAAGAGAGTGAGTGGAAACCGAAGGGTGCGACAGAGACGTTCAACGACTTCGAGGTCTGGGACCACGGCGTCTGGCCGGGCGACGTGAACCAGAACGACACGACGACGGACGACGACGAGGAGTGACCCGCTGCCGGCGTCAGGTTCGTACTGTTTTCGTGGCCCCTCTCTACATGCGAGCGACAGCTACGGGGCCGGGAAGACCCGTTTGTCACGCGGCGGGACGTAGAAGTTCGAGCGTGACGCAACCTCGATGAATTCCAGCAGGCCGTTGTTCTGTCGATCCCGGAGTTCCTCGTGTTCCTCCCGGAGCCACCACCCGTTCATCGCGTCCCGGACTTCCTCGAAGTCACGCGGGCGTTCCTGTAACGAGAGGAAGTGAATCCCGGCCTGGCCGCCGTCAATCGTGTTGAAATCGCGCCGGAGGACAATCGGCTCCCCGTCCTTGCGGGCGCGGGCCACCTTCTCGAAGTGGCCGACCTCCCCCTCTGTGCTCGCGTGCTCGCGGACCATGTCGGCGAAGGGGAGGGTACCTCTATCGATGTCCTCCGGCGAGAACTCCGCCGAGAACAGTCGCTTGACGCGGTCGGACTGGGCGAGTTCCCACCAGTTGTCGAAGGCCTCGTTGATTCGTGAGAGGTGTATCGTCGTCCCGCCGGCGTACGGGCCGTCGTCGATGGTGACGCGGTCCTCGCTGGCCTGCGTCCCGGCCCGGCCGGCGAAAAAGCCCGAGAACATATACGACTCCTCGGGGATGTCGGCGGGGACGCCCTCCGCGTCGGCGTGGGCCGCCGGGAGCCCCTCGCCGATGAAGCCGCCGCGGCGGTCGGCGACGGAGAACACGTCGCCGAGTCGACCCTGAATCTCCGCGTCCGCGAGCGTCGGCCGCGTGTCGAACATCGCCGACTCGGCGGCCGCGAGGTGCGAGGGAACGTCGCTCGCGAGGACGAGCATCGCGTCGAAAGACTGCAGGTCGGGGTTGTCCGTCCGGGAGAGGACTCGCGGGCTGCGTATCGGGGACGAATCGAGCGACCCGTAGGTGTCGAAGTAGCTCGTCCCCCAGCCGAGCATATGCAGGAGCCCCGAACTGATGAACTCGTAGGCGTCTTCCAGTGTTCGCATCGCTAGCTCGACAGTCTCCGCGGCAGAATCCGACGGTGACCCGTCGAGGTCGAGCATGAACAGACGGAAATGACGTGGCAACAGGTCGTTGCCGGCGGCGTCGCTCCGGAGGCGCACGTTCCAGGCGTGTTGCCGTCTCGGGAGTTCGTCGGCTCGGGGGTTCGGGTCGAGGTCACCCGTCGGCGACTCCGCTTGCCTGGCCAGCAGGGACGAACACCCGCTGAGACCGGCTGCTCCGGAGAGTGCGGAGAGTCGAAGCAGCAGCCCTCGGCGCGAGTTCATGGTATGATATCACAAGGGTAGGTCTGCGTGGAGAAAAACGTTGTCTCAAGGGAACAGGTCGCAACGGTTTTTACTTGACATTCCGTACCATACACCATGTTAACTATACTCATACACTCGGAATCGGGACTCACCCTCCCGTTTCCACCCGATATGGGCACGGCGGTCCTCGGTGTCGGACTGGTCGTCCTCGCCGTCGTCACGTACGATATCTATCAGCAGCACTGGACCGGGGAGGGAACCTGATGGCCACCGAACAATCGGACTCCCGGCTGACAGCCGTCTCGCTCCTCGGATATCTTCGAATCCTGGTCTACACTCTCGCTACGCTGCTGGCGCTGTCACTGCTTGTCGTCGGAACGATCGGACTCATCGCCGAGCTCAAGGGGAGCTGGCACTGGGAGATTCACCTCAAATCGACTATCAGCTACATCGGCCTGTTCGTCAGCCGGCTGCTGATCGTTCTCGTCCCGCTGTTCGTGGTCCTCGTCGTCGGTCGGCGGGTGGTGCCCGATGCGTGAGCGACTGCGTGTGAACCCCTTCGGCGTCGTCGCGGCGGCGTCAGTCACGCTCCTCTGCGTGCTGGTCGCGGGCGCGGGAGCCGTCGCAGTCGTCGCACGGTCGGTCAACTCCTGGCGGTCGCTCTTTTTCATGGAACAGACGATGGCGTTCCTGCTGCCCGCGGTGAAGGTCCTGCTGGTCGTCGGCCTCATCGCAAGCACGGGCCTCGTGCTCCGTATCCGGTAGCCGCCCTGCTAGCCGATCTGCGCGACGATCTCGTCCTCGAAGCGGACCAGCCCCTCACAGATGAGCGCCGCCGCGAGGAACAGCCCCTCGTCGGCTTCCTCGCGCATCTCGTCGGCGAAGTCGATGACCCACTCGCTGAGGTGTTGCTCGATGAACACCCGCTCGTAGCCGACGGTCTCCTCGTCGCCCTCGCGCTGGCGCTCGATGAGATACCGCAGGAACGCCAGCTCGACGGCGATGAAGTCGTCCTCTTCGGGGTAGTCCTCGGGCGGTGCCCAGCCTGCCGCACCGTAGCTGGCATCGACTTCGGCGAGCCCCTCACCGATGAACTCCGTGTCCTCGCGGTAGTTCGTCTCGTGGGGCAACACCGGCGGCCGCGGGCCGACGAGCAGGTCCGTGTACTCCCGTTCGAGTTCGTCCTGCACGTCCGAGACCGACCGGTCAGTGTTGTCGTCTATCCACGCCTGCAGCATCTCGAAACCCTCGTCCAGCTGGTCGTTGATGGAGTCCTCCGGCAGTTGAACCTCGCCGCTCAACAGCCGCTCGACGAACGCCTCCTCGGGCACATCCCAGAACACGTCGATGACGAAGTCCACCAGTTCGAGGCGGGCCTCGTAGACGGCCGCGTCGTTCATCGTTTCTCCCCCTGGTCGAACAGCAGGCGACTCCGACAGTCGCTACAGTACTCGAAGACGCTGTGGTCGGCGTCGGGGGCCAGCCCCTCGACCTGGTCGCCGACCTCCGCCTCGATCTTGTCGGCGGAGGCAACACTGGTGAACGGTTTGCCACAGCGAACGCACTCGAGCATGTCGCCCTCGTGGACGGTCACCCAGGCCTCGCCGTCGCGGTTCTCGGGGAGCAAGGAGAGGTCGAGCCCGTCGCGCATCGTGATCGCCGTCTCCGGACACCCTTCCTCACAGAGGCCGCAGTTCACGCAGTCCGCGTGGTTGAACGCCAGTTCACCCTCACCGGTTCGCTGGATGGCGTCGGTCGGACAGAGGTTCGTACAGGTCGGCGTCAGCGTACACGCGTCGTTGACGTCCATAATGCCGAAGTCTTTCAGCCCGCGAATCACCTCGCGTTCGGGCTCGACGTGATCGAGGATGGTTCGAACGCTCTCCAGCGTCCAGCCGTGGCTGTCGAAGTCGGGGTTAGGGCGGGGCTCCTCGCGGTCGGTGTCGCTGCGGCCGGTCGCCTCGTAGTCGCCAGCCGGAATCGGCGTCTCGTCGAGGCCGAACTCGACGAAGCCAGACAGCGATTCGACGAAGGCTTGGGGGTTGCCGGCCTCCGGCGCGAAGAAGCCGACCCGGTCGCCCAGGCCCAGATCGGTCGTCGCCTGATTGAGCCGGTCGACCAGCTCCTGCTTGGGGTCCGGGCCAGAGTGGAGGCAGGAGCCGCCACAGCCGACGATGGCGACGCCGTCCGCGCCGGCCGCCAGCGCGTGCATGACGTGTGCTTCACCGACCGTGTCCGTGCAGTTGACCTGCACCGGGAGAATCGGTGGGTAGTCGAGATCGCCCGATTGGACGGCTTTGCGTCCGTGTGCGCGGAGCCGTTCGGCGGCGTACTCCGAGCAGACGAACGCGATGACCTGCGTGTCGATACCTGCGCTGTCGCCACGCGAGAGTAGTCCCTCGTCCGTGTCGTCTTCCAGCAGCGCCTCGACTTCGCGCGCAAGCCGCCGGTTCGAGGGCTCGCGGAGCTGTGTCGCGCCCGTCGGACAGGAACTCGTACAGGCCCCGCAGTTCTCGCAGGCTGCCTCGTCGAACTCGACTGAATCGATAGTGGGCCGGTCGACCGCGCCGTGGGGACAGGCGTCTACGCAGGCCGTACACCCCTCCTGGCTAGATGCCCCGGCGGCACAGACGTCCATCTCTAGGTCGAGGAACTGCGGCTTCTCGATGCCGCCCAGTTGCGATTCGACGGCGGCGATGGTTCCGGCGTCGACGGGACCCGTATAGAAGCCAAGCCGGCCACCGCGGGCGTTGTCCCGGCCGCCGGGGTAGATGACCTGGTCGACTTCGACGGTGTGGGTGACGCCGTCCAGATCGATAGCGTCGGTCGGGCAGATGTTCGTCCATTCGCCGTCGGGCGCGTCGGGGTGAATATCGACAGGGAACTCGATCACCATTCCGTCCGGCCCCTCTCGAACGCAGTCCATGCAGTCGATGCAGTCGTCGGTGACGCGGGCTTCCAGCGTGAGTTCGTACTCGCCGTAGGAGCCATCGATGTCGACGACGCGGCCGCGCTCCATCGTCACGTCGCCGAGCCCTTCCACGTCCGCGAAGTCCCGCCCGTCCGCAACGAACGTCACGTCGGCGCCGTCGGTCAGCGACCGGGCGGCCCCGGGATCACCGACGACAGCGACGCGGTTCCCGGCGTCTTTCGACACCGTCCGCGACGGTGCTTCCTCGCGCAGGCCGGCCTGTTTCGCGTTGATGAGGCGGGCCGTCTTGTCGGTGGCCGCGGCCCCGTCGTGGACCCAGGCGTTGGTTTCCCGGTGGTCGACGAACACCGACGCCTCGGGGTGAAGGCCGTGTTCGTCGGCGAGCCCGCGGATGCGATCCTGACACGACGGTTCCGGTGTCGTCGCGATGACCTGATCGAGATCGTACTCCTCGATGACCTGTGACATCCCGGCCAGGCCGTCCTGACAGAGCAGTTCGGAACTGGCCACGACGTCGACATCGCTGACACCGTCCCGTACCGCTTCGAGGTCGATATCGCACGATCCCCCACAGGAACACACGAAGGCGCCCGTGTTCATTAATCATGCAAAACCCTGTCCCGGTAATAGACCTTGCGGAGTGTTCACACATCTATTCATGAATACAACCCCAAATATTTGGCTGGGTAGAAAATTTCATGAATTATTATGGCTAACTATGACACATTTTATCATGGATGACATCGAATTTGTGGCACGTCTAGAGAGACAATGACAAACCAGATTTCGTGGCAAACACGGACAGCATCGGTAATGGGTGGGCACCATTCACCATGAGTACACAGCAGGAACCAGTCTCACTGGATCTCGACCGGCGCTCGTTTATGAAGGCGAGCGCCCTGGCGGCCGGGGTCGCCCTCGGCGTCAGCGGCGCTGGTCAGGCACTCCAGGAGGACGGCGAGGAAACGGACGGGACAGACACGGACACCGAACTGACCAAGACGATCTGTAATTACTGCTCAGTTGGCTGTGGCTTCCGTGGTGAGAAGGAGGGCAACTCCTTTGTCGGCATGGAGCCGTGGCATGAACACCCGATAAATGCCGGGTCGCTGTGCTCGAAAGGAGCCGGCATCTACGAGACCGAACACTCCGAGAAGCGCCTCAAACACCCGATGATACAGGAGGACGGGGAGTGGCGCAAGCTCGGCTGGAACGATGCCTACGACCGTCTGGCGACTGACATCCGAGCGCTGTGGCCCGACTCCGACGTCTCACCAGCGGAAGCCGTCGACGTCGACGCGGAGCACAGCCGCGAGAGTGTGATGTTGCTGGGCAGCGCGCATCACTCCAACGAGGAGGCCTACGCCATCCGAAAGCTGGCGGCGTTCATGGGCACGAACAACATCGACCACCAAGCGCGTATCTGTCACTCCACGACGGTGACGGGGCTGGCGAACACCTGGGGCTACGGCGCGATGACAAACACCGTGCAGGACTACCGGAACTTCGACCTGAACATCATCATCGGCCAGAACCCCGCCGAGGCACATCCCATCGCGATGCAGCACATCCTCGAAGGGCAGAAACGCGGCGGGACCATCCTCAATCTGGACCCGCGGTTCACGAAAACGTCGGCCCACGCCGACAAGTTCATGCGGTTCCGGCCGGGCACCGACGTGGCCCTGATGATGGGTATCATCAAGGAGCTCCGCGACAAGCACGGGCTCGCGATGGACCCGGACGCGGACGACAGCGGGCAGAACATGCTCACTGACCGCGTGCAGGGCTGGGAAGACGTCGACGCGGAACTCGATGAGTACGACAAGGAGACCGTCGAGGAGATCACCTGGGTGTCCGCCGAGGACATCGAGCGCATCGCCGACATGATCGACGAGGCCCGGCCACACGTCCAGATCGAGTGGGCGATGGGTGGGACCCAGCACAACAACGGGACTCAGAACATCCGCTCGTATGCGATGGCGAGCCTCGCCTCCGGGAGTGCGGCCCGGAGCGGCGGCGGCCTTCAGGTGATGCGAGGACACGCGAACGTCCAGGGGGCGACCGATCTCGCGGTCGCGAGCCACATCCTTCCGGGCTACTACGGCCTCACAGCCGGCGGCTGGTCCTGGTGGGCCGAAATCTGGGACAAGACGCCGGAAACCAGCGGCTCCACCTCGTTTGCGGACATGTACAACCGGTTCGAGCTGATGCCGCCGGAGAAGTACGTCCGCCAGAGCCCGAACTACGAAGGGAGCGAGGACGCGAACGAACTGCCGCCGAACGGCGACCACGGCCCGGAGAACCCGGCCGAGAACTCGATGATGTTCCAGAACGGGCTGACGGTGGCCCGCTGGTTCGAATCAGCGCTCGACCAGGAGGACCGGTATCAGGAGACGCCGATCTACCAGCCCGACCAGACGAAAATCGCCGTCTTCTGGGGCCACTCCGCGAACTCCATCAGCGAGATGGAGCAGATGAAAGAGGGGATGGAGAACCTCGACCTGCTAGTCGTTGTCGACGTGTTCCCCTCGGTCGCGAGCGTCCTCCCGGACTACGAGGACGGACCGCCGGTGTTGCTGTTGCCGGCGTCCAGCCAGTACGAGCACCACCGGTCGCTTACCAACACGAACCGGTCGGTGCAGTGGTCTGAACCGGTCCGCTCGCCGGCGCACAACTCCAAGCCGGACCTCCAGATCATGCAGGAACTGGCCGGCTATCTGGGCTTCGGCGAGCACTTCGACTGGGGCGCGGGCTCGGAGCTGTACAACGGCAAGTCGAGCTACGAGGGCGTCGTCCGGGAGTTCAACCTCGGGACCAACACCATCGGCTACCGGCAGACCCCCGAGCGGCTCCAGCAACACCTAGAGTACGACTGGGCGTTCTCCAACGAGGACCTCAAGGGGGCCGAAGGGACGCCTGTCGCGGGCGAGTACTGGATGCTTCCCTGGCCCTGCTGGGGCGAAGACCATCCGGGCACGCCGATAATCTGGAACGACGACTTAGACCCCAACAACGGGGGGCAAGACTTCCGGACCCGTTGGGGCGTCTCGGCACCGACCCCGGAGGACTGGGACGCGATGCCGACGGACGACGAGTACCCGATGCAGGAGACGCTCGACGCCGTCGGCGACCGATACGACAGCCAGGCGGAAGCGCTGGACCTGACCCGGGCACCGTACAACCCCGAGTGGGCCGACGACGACGACACGGCTGCAGACGGCATGATTCACGGCATCCCGGAGTATCCGGGCTGGAAGGTGACGCCGCCACAGAGCCTCGTGGACCCCGAACAGGAGGTTCAGCCGGACGAACTCACCATTCCCCAGCAGTACGCACTCGACAACCAAGAGTCGGTGTACACCGCCGCGCAAGCGTTGAACAATCCCGACACGGGGAGCGCGGTCTTCGACGAGTACCTCGAAACGATGATCGGGCAGGGGGTCGACCCCGAGTTCTACGAGGAGTACGATTACAACCAGCCCGACGCGCCGACCGGACGCGGCCGGGCGCGTGCCGTCGTCTGGAGCTTCCTCGACAAGGTGCCGGTCCACCGCGAGCCAATCGAGGGGCCGGACACGGAACTGCTGAACGAGTGGCCGGCAAACGGCCAGCAGCGGAACTTCTACCGGCTCGACCAGAACAACCTCGTCGAACAGGAACAGGCCACGGACATCATCCACAATCAGGACGACGGGCCTGATCTGGACATGATCATGACCAGCGGTCGGCAGGTCGAACACCAGGGCGGTGGTGCGGAGACGCGGAACAACATCCACACCGCCGACCTCCAGCCGCATATGTACGCTGAGATAACGCCGAACAAGGCGGCGGAACTCGGCGTCGACGGCGGCGACCTCGTCGTCATCTCCTCGACGGACCGTGGCTCCGTGCTGGTGAAAGCCCGCGTGACGGACCGGCCGAACGATCAGGAAGTGTTCCTGCCGTATCACTGGGGCGGCGTGTTCAAAGGCGAGAGTCTGGAGGACAAGTACCCCGACGGCCACGTTCCCTACGCAATCGGGGACTCAGCCAACGCTATCACGTCCCGCGGCTACGACGTGGAAACCCAGATGCAGGAGACAAAAGTATCGATGGTCGCGGTCAACCCGGCGACGCCGGAGGTACTGGACCGGTACAACATCGACGTGGACCTCGATCTCACGTTCCCGCAAGACGAGAACGACGTCGGGACACAGAAGGACTTCGACGTCCGCGACAACTCGACGGTGCAATGAGGTGAGCTAGTATGTCAACAGGCAACGAAGTGATGCACGACGGCGTGATGAGTACCGGCGAGGACGCGCGTATCTTCCCGGACGTCGAAGCGTGCATCGACTGTGGCGGCTGTGTCGTCTCCTGTAAACGAACGTGGGACGTTCCGCGTGACGAACAGCGAATCAGTATCGCGACGATGCTCGAAGGCCAGGAGGCCGCATCGGGGCTCAACGCCAGCAGCGGCAAGGCGATGGAACAGGGCGAGTCGCCCGGCGAGACCGCGGTGCCGATGCAGTGTTACCACTGCGAGAACGCGCCGTGTGTCTCGGTGTGTCCGACCGACTCGCTCATTTCGAAGGAGAATGGCTTCGTACGGGTCCGGGACAACCTCTGTATCGGGTGTCAGTACTGCCTCTCGGCGTGCCCCTTCGGCGCGCCGCAGTTCCCGAGCGAGGACGAAGGAGTCGCCAACCTCGTCGGCAGCGGTGGCAACATGGACAAGTGTACCATGTGCGAGGAGCGCCAGGACGTCGGCAAGGGGCCGGCCTGCGCCGAGGAGTGTGCTACCGACGCCATTCTGGTCGGGACGCCCGCCCAGATATCCGACGAACTGGACAACAGGGACAGCGGCACGTTCTTCAACGACGTGGCCATGGACATCATCTTTGGCGAGGACGCCAGTGAGTTCCAATGACTGACAGGGATGACCTTCCGGAGGTGAACGGGTATAGCCGCGTCTCGGTGCTCATCAGCACGGTCGTCGGCCTCGCCGTCGCGGGGCTGGCGCTGTTCTGGGCACAGGGGTTCAGACTCGGCTACGAATCGCTGTACCGGGTCAATCCGAGCGTCGCGGGCGGCGGTATCGGCGCGGACTGGGTGTTCGGGAATACTATCCCCGCGCTTGACTTCCTCATCGCACTCATCCACGCGGCCGACGTCATCCTGGGTGCGTTCATTCTCGTGATGGTGTTCATCCACTGGGCGGCGTTCCAGCGGCTGGCCGACCAGATGCGTGAGCCAGACGAGGACGTCAGCGAGGCCGTCGCGGCCGACGGTGGCTCGCGGGCCCGCAGCGACGGACAGGGAGGTGACGGCGCGTGAGCAATCTCGACCACGGGAAGTTCACGCGGGTGACGACCCTGTTTCACTCGCTTTTGGGGCTGGACGTGTTCCTGCTGTTTTTCACCGGGTACGCCATCATGTTCAACGACGAACTGTGGTGGATGCTGACGCTGATGGGCGGTGCATCCGGTGTGACGGCGATCCACCGTATCACCGGCATCGGGCTGGTCGCACTCGTCGTCTTCTGGATTACGCTCCAGATTATCTCCCCGACCGGCCGGAGCAACTTCTCGAAGATCCTCCCCAGCAAGGGTGACGTCGACGCGTTCATTCAGGACATCCAGTTCGTGCTGGGTCGGGCCGACGAACGGCACCCCAGTGCGCGGCAGTTCGCCGGCTACAAGGCCGACGAGGTCCCGTTGCTGTCCTACATCGGCAAGGGCGTCGTGTTCATCTTCTCCATCGAGCTGACCCTGCTTGCGATTTCGGGGCTACTCATCTGGAGCAAGACCGGACTCGCCGCGATGTTCCAGACCAAGGCGGCCGCGATGGCCTTCGTCACGTTCCACGGCCTGCTGGGCGTCATCATGCTGATGGGGGTCATGTTCCACATCTTCGAGCACGGGATGCATCCCGCCTTCTACCCCGTCGAGACGAAGGCGTTCATTCCCCGAAGCATGGTGCCAGAGCACCACGGTGACGACGATGAGGAGCCGGACACCACGGGGATCGAACGGCTCTCGCTGTCCCCGTCCTGGCGCACTGTCTCGACAGTCTTCGGTGCGATGACCGTCATCGGCATCGTCTCCGTGCTCATCGGGAGCATCTTCGACGAGGGCTATCCGGTACCCCGTGAGCTTGCCATCGGCGGCGGGCCGTCGAGCATCCTGTTGACTATCGGTATTAACCTCGGGATGGTCGTCCTCGGTGTCGGGCTCGTGCTGTCGATGTACGGGAACGTCCTGCGCATCCGCTGGGAACAGCAGCTAGAAGCGGAGCGGGAACCGTCGACCGCGGCCGATGGGGGCGAGCCCCAGACCGACGGCGGCCAGCCTAAATCAGACGACAACGAGAACTGAACCGACTCGGGGCCGTTTTTCCGTGCAACTACGCGATGAGTGCCTGTCCTTCAGGTGATAGCTCGACGTCGACGTCCTGGCGGGTCTGCTCTTGAATCTGGTTCAGGTTTCGAGTCAGGACCTGGAGGATGTCTTTTGGCTCCGGGTAGACGAGCATGTTGCCGTCGCCGTCCTCCATGACCAGTTGTGTGTCGGAGAGCGCGACCTGGTCGCCCTCAATGCTGGCGACGATGACGTCCAGTGCCTCCGCGCCGCCGGGGTCGCCTTCCGTCACCTTCGTAATATAGAGTGCATCGAGGCCAATGAGATCCTTGTACTCGCGGACCTGTTCGGCGCAGGCGACCATATCCTGTGTCACAGCCGTCTTTTCGGCGTTGCCGTGATCCCCCTCGTGGCAGTGTTTACAGATTCGGAGTTCGAGACGCATGCCCCTGTCTATGTGATTGGCTCTCATTACCGTTGGGGAGGGGGCGCTCAACCACTAGTGTTTACTGTACCGCTGTGAAATGGTATCATATGGCATCAGCGCTCAACGCGGTGTATCTGGCACTGGTCGTAGTCGTCGGCGTCGTCGGAACGCTGTTCGTCGCAAGTATCAGGTCCGCCGACGTGCGGTCCCGGTGGCTCGAACTGTCATCGATCGGGATCGTGGTACTGTTCCTGCTGTCCCTGGGCGTCCAGTTCCTCGCGTAACCGTACCCGATTGCCGGGAGACACTGCCGAAGCGATAGCCATCGTTGTGTCTCTGCCAAGCAAGATCCATCGACGGATGGCTCGAACTCTAGCTCAGTACCGGCAAATATAATCCAATCTACCCAAACTTATGAATATATTTTCCTCTATCTATTTTTCAGGCACTGAATTAGCGCTATATATCGGAGACTCGTATATAAATACAGTATTTGGGTGTACTCCCTCGAAAGTCGGTGGGTTTAGCTACTACTTAGAACGTATCCAGTGATAGGAAACCGATAGTCGATATCCCTCGTTTAGAGTAACAGTAGTACATCCATTATTGAGATAGGGGCCGCGTCAGGGGCGTGGTACTATCTAGTACCACACGGTGTAAGATAGCGTTGGAACGTCGTTCACTCATGATGAATGATATGTATGATAGCTATTTATCAAACAAAACCAAGAACCGGTATCTATGAGATGAAAGCCGGAACTCGTGTCTACTCGTTCGCGTCGCGGGACCGAAACACATGCTCGAAACGCCTTCCAGACATACTTCCAGTACCCTCCTGACTAGTCTGTGCTGTTCTGCAATCACTGGGCGAGGACGGTGCTATTGTCGAAATACGCTGTCTAATTACCGCTGTCACAATACTGTACTACCGTTCACCGTTTCTGAACACTGCTGTTACGAATAGGTAACGTTCAGCTCGATGACGTTGGCGACTTCCAGTACCTTCTGTGGGAGTTCCTCGCGGAACCGATCGCCACGGAACCGATTTGTCGGTCCCGAAACGCTAATCGCACCGATGATTTCGTTATCGTGGTTGAGCACTGGGGCAGCGACACAGCGGAGCCCTTCGAGACGCTCTTCGTCGTCGAAAGCGACGCCGCGGTCCCGGACGTCCGCTAGCTCTTGCTCCAGTTCCGCTCTACTACTGATCGACTTGCTGGCCTCCCCGCCGAGTCCGTGGCGGTCGACGATTGCATCAACCCGTTCGGTCGACATATGTGCGAGGATCGCTTTTCCCAGCGCTGTCGTATGAAGCGGAACGCGTGTTCCGACGTGGGCCTTGACCTGGACAGCTTTGTCTCCCCGAGCACGGTACAGGTACGACCCGCGGCCGTGTTCTTCGACGAGAATATTCGCGAGTTCGCCGGTTTCTGCGGCCAACCGATCGACCTCTGGCTTCGCGATCCCGAACAGTTTCTCCCGGTGGCGGGCGTAGGCCCCCAGCTCCAGAAACCGGAGCCCTACCTCGTACACACCGTCCCTGTTGACAACGTACTCCTCCTGTTCCAGCGTGCTCAGATAGTTGTGAACCGTGCTCTTCGGGACGTCGAGGTGCTGGGCCAGTTCGGTGACACCGGCCCCGTCGAGGTCCTTCAGTGCGTCAAGCACCTCGAACGTCGTCTCGGCGGATTTGACTGGGTTTTGAGCGGTCTTTGCCATACCCGGTCATGGTACGCCCTCGTATTAAACAGTTGTTCAAACATCTGGGACAGAGCGGTGGCTCCGATGGCACACCAGTTTCTGTCACGACATATCGGTGGCATATCACCGCACACAGCACGTACGTTCCGGCCGATTGTCGTAAGTAGAGATACCCATAGAGCGTGTAGTCAACCGAAGGGTGACAAAACTCTGTCGGGACAAATCCTCACAGCAGACCGACACACAGGCACGCAATCGGAACCAGTCGAGGGCCGAGTGGGGTATCACGCTGTGAAACCCCATGCGAAGGGGTTCCCAGAGAGACCGCGGCCCCGTTCCCGGTTCACTAGCCGCTTAGACGACCGTGACGGGATTTTTCAGCGTTCCGATGGACTCGATGTCGATGGTGACTTCGTCCCCTTCCTGCAGCGTAAAGTCGTCGTCGGGAACGAGCGAGGTCCCGGTAAGTAGCACCGATAGTTCGGGGACCGCGTTGTGTGCGGTGTAGTACGAGACGAGTTCCTCGCAGGTGCGTTTCATCTCGCTGGTGTTGGTCTCCCCGTGGTAGACACGCTCACCGTCGCGGTGGATCGACATCGAGAGCGCCAGCGAGTGCGGGTCTTCGATGTCCGTGACGACGGCCGGGCCGACCGAACAACAACGGTCGTACACCTTGGCCTGAGGGAGGTACAGCGGGTTCTCCCCCTCGATAGACCGACTGCTCATGTCGTTGCCGATGGTGTAGCCGACGATTTCTCCCTCGTAGAGAACAATCGCAAGCTCGGGCTCGGGCACGTCCCAGTCCGAGTCGGCCCGGATACCGACTGCTTCGTTGGGGCCGACAGTCCGATTGGGCGTCGACTTGAAGAAGATCTCCGGTCGCTCCGCGTCGTGCACGTACAGATACATCTCCGGCGTGTCGCTTTCTTCTGTCCGCGCTTCTTCGCTGATCTGGTACGTAACGCCGGCGGCCCAGACTTCGTCGGCAGTGACGGGGTCGGTAGCATCGGCTTCGAGTCGCTGCTCGGACACCGCTTCAGCGGTATCGAGATGGCGGGCACTGAGTTCATCCGGTGCAGTCTCCGCAATCGAGGCCGACTTGAGGAGGTCACGGAACGTGCGGAGTTGCGGTTTGACGCTGGTCAAATCGTACACACCGTCCCCAGTTTCGACCGCTAACCGCTGTGAGTTCCCGTCGCGTAGCTGGTAGTACCTCATACAGAGTAGCAAACTGCAACAATACATCAATCTTGCGCTGCCAACGGCGTACTTCCTGCCTGTCGCAAGGGGACACAGACACTAGTTGTGGAGAGCATCAGCTATCCGGCGGTAGACACACAGTCGGTACAAACGGCACTTTCCACAGAGACACACAAGGGAAACTCGCTTCCGTCGGTCAGTAATCCATTTCGCTTCAGGCGAACCGCCGTTCAGTAATACGGAACATCATGGATGACAGACGTACATACGTTATTCTGGTGTCCCAGTGAGTCTGTCGTGAGAGATGGACTTCTATCGAGCCACAGATCACGTCCGAAGTTGGACTTGAGTTCCCTAAGTACCACGTAAACTTCTAACCGTACTCATTTTTCTTACCAAATAGCACATATATGGATAGATCTTATTAATATCTAGCACCGTATTACTTAATATAGAGCTATCTGTGCAAGCTCTCACTTAGGTGGCCGAAATATGCGGACAGTATCCCGCTTCCCATCCATCGAATCTACTTCAGTAAGTCCACAGTCTGTGAACACCGCGTTCCAGTCCCGATAGTACAGCGGGACGTTGTCGTCGACGTAGTTTACCTCACCCGGGTCGCCGCCCTCGTTCTCGACGGTGATCAGCAGGTCATCGACGATACGCGCCAACTCCCCGAACGCCCAGTCCACGTCCGGGTGGAGGTGCTGTAGCGTCTCGACGGAGAAGACGACGTCGTACGCGTCGTCCGCGACATCCGTGACGAACTCCTCGATAGCCATCGCGTGGAACGAGCCGGTGGCCGCAAGGTCGGGATACGTCTCGGCGAGGACATCTAACGCGTCGGCGTTGATGTCGACCCCGGTCAGATCCGAGTAGCCAGCGTCAGACAGTGCAGCGAGATGTCGCCCGGAGCTACACCCGACCTCCAGAATAGCCGCGTCCTGCTCGACGTGCTCCGCAAGTATCGACTGCACTAGCTCACTCGTCTCGTCCGCTCCATAGTAGGCATAATACGCGGGGGAGTATTCGCCGGACCGGTCGGCCCACTCCTCGCGGATGTCGGTAGAGTCCACGGTCAAGTCGGGAGGGGAAGACGGAAAGTTCTGCCGGCTCGGTCGCAGCGGCGGTGGTTCGACCGAAAGACGCAACAGCCACCCAGCCGACCGGTATGCCATGGTCTGGACAGTGATGCCGGACTTCGAGGGGTACGACGAGGCCCGCGATCAGTTCAGCTGGGACCTCCCGGCGTCGTACAATCCGGCGGTCGATTTTCTGCAAAAACACGACGACCCCGACAGGGTGGCGCTCGAACAGGCATACCCCGACGGGCGGCGCGAGCAGTACACGTTCCGCGAACTGGACGAGCTATCGGACAGGCTCGCCGCGGGGCTGGCCGGGCTCGGTGTCGAGGCCGGCGACCGGGTCGGCGTCGTCGTACCACAGAAGCCACAGAACCCGATCACACACTTGGCGAACTGGAAGCTCGGAGCCGTCTCGGTTCCGCTGACGGTCCTGTTCGGGACGGACGCACTCCGGTATCGGCTGGACGACGCCGGCGCGACCGCCGCTGTTATCGACCCGGCCGTGCGCGGCGATATCGATGCAGTCCGGGACGACTGTCCGGCGCTGGAACACGTCGTCGAGATCGAAACCGACGCACCGGCGGGCGATGTCCACGCCTTCGAGGACGTGCTCGCCACGCCGGAACACACCGATATCGAACCCTACGAGTCCACACCGGACACCGATACGGCGATACTGTACACGAGCGGGTCGACGGGGCCGCCGAAAGGCGTCCGGCACTCACACGCGCTCTGGCTCGGGCGAGCCGCGGCCGCGTACAACTTCTTCGATCACGGGCTGGGACCGGACGCGACGGTCTGGACGCCCGCGGATTGGGCCTGGGGCGCGGCGCTCGGGGGGACGCTCTTCGCGACGTGGCACCACGGCGGGACTATCGTCGGCTACCCCGCTTCGGGGTTCGATGCCGAGGAGGCGTTCAGCCTGCTTTCTGAGTTCGGCGTTACCCGGTCGTTCATGCCGGCCACCGCCCTCCGAATGCTGATGGACGTCGAGAACCCGACGGCGGCGTACGACCTGGCCATCAAGACGTTCGCCGTCGGCGGTGAGTCGCTGACGCCCGAAATCGTCGACTGGGTGGCTGAGACGTTCGACTCCGTCACCATCAACGAGTTCTACGGCCAGACGGAGCTGAACCTCGTCGTCGCCAACAACTCGAACTGGTTCGACACTCAGCCCGGCAGCATGGGTAAGTCGTTACCGGGGTATGACCTGACAATTCTGGATCCCGAAGCCGCCGACAGCGGCGTTGCCGACCCCCTCCCAAGCGGCGAACTCGGCGAGATAGCGGTGCGACCCCACGACCGTTCGGTGTTCTTCGACGAGTACTGGAACATGCCAGACAAAACCGCAGCCAAGGAGGTCGAGGGCTGGTTCGTCACCGGCGACCTGGCTCGACGGGACGACGACGGCTACGTCTGGTTCAAATCGCGCAAGGACGACGTCATCATCACCAGCGGCTACCGCGTCGGACCGATGGAAGTCGAGAGTGCAATCCTTGAGCACCCCGACGTGGTCCAGGCGGGCGTCATCGGTGTGCCCGACGACACGCGTGGAGAGATCATCAAGGCCTACGTTGAGACAGCCGAGGACGCACCGGCCCGCGAACGGCTTCGGTCGGAAATCCAGTCCGCCGTCAGAGCGCACCTCGCCGAGTATGAGTACCCTCGCGAGATCGAGTTCGCCGATGCGTTGCCCCAGACGACCAGCGGGAAGATCCGGCGGAAGGAATTGCAGGAGTGGGACGCCGACGACAGCGCTGCCGGCGGGCCACCGTAGTCCCCAGTGTAACTCTCGGTAGTCATAGAGCGTCCGAAATCAGTTGTGTATCGCGGATACTGTCGGCAGCGAGAGGTACGTTGGATCTCGATATGCAAATTTCTGGTTCGAAAAGACGATAATCGATAGAAGATTGTAATTATAGTCCTATCAGCTGTTTTGATATTCATATCCTAGATATGCAGAGCTAAATCTGAAGGTCAGATCTAAGACACCCCTTCATTGGTGTCCCTCTGTAGTGTGTTGGTCAACCATGAGCCGGGAGCGTGGTCCAGCGGATGGTGGACCTCAGTCGTCAACCTCCGTTGACCGGCACCCGAGCGACGTACAGATTGCGTCGATAGCTTTCGGAAAACGACTACAATACGGCTGCTCGGGGAAATTAAACGCAGGTATGAATGGAACGGACAGCCAGGATGGCCCGGCGTTCGGACGCGGGTAATCCCGTTTGCCTCCTCCACCCCGCGACCCCACGAGCGACGGGTGTTCGATGGTCCGCTGCTCACTTCCGTGCCTGGCGGAGTGCCATCGTTTAACCACATGGGCGCACCCCTGCAGGTGCGACCACGCGGACCGCCGTCCCCGTGGGACGAGGCTTCCACGTTAGCTTACGGGGTCCACGTCCGTCAGACCGGACGCCCCCGGTGTTCGGTCCCCGCTCAAGACCACAGTGCGGGCGAGGAGGGGGGCCTAGCCCCCCGACCTAGTCCACCTGAAACTCCGCCGCCGCCCCATAAGGGCCTTTCGGATGCGCCCACAGACCGCTGGACGACGCGCCGGTGGGCAGACCGGCCTACAGCAGGTCCAGCGCCCGGGCAAACCATGTCCCACCGAGCGGGATGAGCACACCTGCGAGGACGACACCCCAGCGGTGGTACTCCATCAGTGTCGACTCAGTCAGTCCCAGCACGAGGCTCTCGGGAACGGTGACTGCCCAGAGGGCGCTGAGGGCGACGATGAACACGCCCATGCCGATGCTGGCCCCCGCCGCAACGCTCGGGTCCGACCGACCCTCGCGGCCGGCCGCCAGCACAATGATGCAGACGAGCGCGAATACGCCCGGTAGCAGCGGGGATAGCGCCCCTGAACTGTAGTACGCCCCCACGGCACTGGTCGTCTCGACGAGGCCATACGGGACCGCGAGTGCAAGGAGATATAGAACGCAACCGACGATGCCGACAGCCGGAGCGAGCCGTAAGTCGTCCATACCGTTGCTCGGTCCGGCGGCGTCATAACAGCGACGTTCGAGCGAAACGAGGAAATGTCGCCTCTCCGTAGCCGTGACCATGGGACTGGGTTCCACCGCGAAAAAGATACAGAAGGTCGCCGACATCGCCGAGGACCTCTACAAGAAGGTCAACGAGCTGAAGACGCAGCTGGAGGACCTGCGCAGCACCGTCGACGAGACGAACACCCGCGTCGACGGGATGGAGCGGGAACTGGCCGAACAGCGCGCACTCCTCGAGGCACTCGCCGAAGAACGGGGCGTTGACACGGAGGCTGTCGTGGCCGAGGTCGCTGCTGACACCGACTCCGACACGGCTGACGCGGTCTCGGAGTAATCCCATGACTGCGGTCCCATGGCGCGGCGGAACCGGTTGGTTTAAACCATAACGTCATCATACCATTGTACGTAGGGCGCTTAGCTCAGCTTGGACAGAGTGCTTGGCTTCGGACCAAACCGTCGGGGGTTCAAATCCCTCAGCGCCCGTGATTTCTGTGCGAACGACAGTGAGCGGTGAGGAGCGTCGGCTGCGGGATTTGAACCACGCGAGACGAGCGAGAGCGAGTCTCGCAGTCGGGTGAAAATCCCGCAGCGCCCATCGCAGATCTTCTCCACCCAAACCGTCCGACAGCGGCGGCTTAGTTCTGCCAGTGAACGGAATGGACTTACTGTCCCGAGGTGACGGAGGCCGCGACCGAAGCACGAGTATGGCGATACCGACACGGTAGCCAGATACCCCGGCATTTACAGCCAAAATACGCTACTGTGCGGTTCAGTCGTCGGCCGGCTCCACGACGCCGTCGAGTCCGGTCATCTCCAGCCCGCCACCGATGGTCCGGTTCGGGTACGGCATATTGATGTCCTCGGCATCGAAGCGTTGCTTGACTGCCTTGACGTATTCGGCGCGCGTCTTGACGAAGTCGGACCGACTCGGGTTCTTGATCCAGATACGGGACTGCAGTCCGACGGAGGAGTCACCGAGTTCAACGAGGCGAACCGATGGCTCGGGGTCGTCCATAATCTCCGGGTGTGCCCTAGCCTCGTCGAGAATGATTTCAGTCGCCTCGTCGATGTCGTCGTCGTAGTCGATACCGAACACGAACTTCAGTCGGAGTTGCTCCTTGGCGACGGGGTTCTTGATGACGCCGTCGGTCAGATTCGAGTTCGGCACGGTCAGCAGCTCGTTGTCGAAGGTCCGGACGCGGGTAACACGGAGACTAATGTCCTCGACGACGCCGGAGTTGCCGTCCCACTCGATCCAGTCGCCGATCCGGAACGGCTTGTCGGTGTAGATGAACACGCCGGCGACGAAGTTCTGGATGACGTCCTGCATCGCGAAGCCGATGGCAAGCGTCGCCGCGGCGGCGATGGTTGCCAGCGACTGCAGGAAGTTCCCGTACTCGGCCATCCCGAAGGCGACGGAGATGGCGACGAACACGACACCGATGCTGACGACCTTCTTCAGCGGCCGCCGTGCGTGGGTATCGAGGTCCCGTGACTTGAGCGAGCGGTCGACGATGGGGAGCACTATCGCCTTCCCCAATGCGTAGACGAGGACGAAGGCGACGACGAAGACCACTGCCGAGGCGATGGACCCGGCCGCCGGTACGCCGAAGCCATTGAGTAGGTCGGTGAGCGGTTGGACCTGCATCATTTCTCGAACACCGCGGTGTGGCCCCGCACTTGAATCACCTCAGCGTTGACCATCTCGGCCAGGTCGTCAGCGAGTTCCTCGGCCGTCGTGCCGCCCCGGGACGACCGGAGGAACTTGACCTTCACGAGGTCCGTGTTTTCCAGTTGGTCGTCGAGTTCGTCCGCTACGGATTCGATGCCGTGTTTGCCGACGCGGAGCGTCGCGTCGAGGTCGTGTATCCGCGACTGTCGAGAAGAGTCACTCATGTACACCGTTTAGCGAAGACAGCCCCTTAAAACCAGCAGTCGTAAAGAATCCTCAGTCGTACGGATAGCGGGACTGTGACCCACAGTCACACGTAATGACGACGTGGCCGGACTGGGTCCGGGATCGGGCGTTGTGTCCGTGCAGCAGGTACGTGTCGCAGGCGTCACACGTCGACCGCTCGAACGACCGCGGCAGGCGCAGCCGGTGGCGTTCGGCGACCCGGCGAGCCCGGCGGACGTACGACCGGGCGCGCTCCTCGTTGCCGGCCTGGACGGCCTCGCGAGCGAGCGACTGGAGGCGCTCGATCCGCTCGCGGGCGATGGTCGCCTCGTCCGTCATTGGCGGTACTGGGTCGGCGGCGGGAAAATGCCTTCCGAACGAGCTAGCAATGGTCGCCGTACGATTTGGTAGCTTTGTGAACAGCCGGAAAGCCCCGAGACGCTGGGCTACTGCGACTCTCACGGCTCGCTTCGCTCGCCGTTCGAGTGGTCGCGGCGCGGAGCGCCGCGCACTCGCTGCGCGCTTCTTCGCTCCCTACCGTCGCTCATGCAGTGCTTGCTTCGTCTCGAACGCCCAGCGTCTCGCCCCTTTCAGTCCCACCTGTGACTGTTCGACCAGCCGACACGGGTGGGACTGAAAGGGGCCGCGCTATCGACGAACCCCGGTGAAGCAAGCACTGGACTGAGTGAACGGAGTGAGCGAGGGAAGCGCACAGCGAGCCGCGGGAGTCGATAGCGCGGGGGCTTTCTGGCTGTTCTGAACGTTTGTTTGGTAAGTAAACGCTTCTAATCACACCCTCCACAAGTGAAGTCGATAGGATTTTCGGCCCCGACAGAGTTGCCCGAGACGTGCGCGTCCTGAACTATCTCGAACTGGCCGACCGCCTCGACCGGTCGGGCATCGGCACCGCCGTGGACCACCAGCGGGCGGCGCTGTCCGAGACCGACATCGAGGTGGAGACGACGCCCTGGCAGGAGGGCCATCCGGCGTGGGCACTGGGTGGCAATATCGCCTTCAACGACCCGGTGTTCCGCGAGTTCGACATCGCCCACTGCAACATGATCGGACCCGGCTCCGTCGCCGTGGCACAGCACGCGGCGCAGGCGGACATTCCGCTCGTCCTGCACGCTCACGTCACCCGCGAGGACTTCCGGGACAGTTTCCGCGGGTCGAACCTGGTCGCGCCGGCGCTGGGTCGCTATTTGAAGTGGTTCTACTCCCAGGCTGACCTCGTGCTCTGCCCCTCCGAATACACGAAGAACATACTCGAATCCTATCCCGTCGACGCGCCCATACAGCCGATGTCGAACGGCGTCGACATCGACGCGCTGGCGGGCTATGAGGACCTGCGCGAGGACTACCGGCGGCGCTACGACCTCGACGGGATGGTCGTCTTCGCCGTCGGCAACGTCTTCGAGCGCAAGGGGCTGACGACGTTCTGTGAACTCGCCCAAGAGACGAAGCACGACTTCGCGTGGTTCGGCCCCTACGACGCCGGGCCACAGGCCTCCAGGACCGTCTCGCGGTGGGTGAACGACCCGCCCGAGAACGTGACCTTCACCGGATGGATCGAGGACATCCGCGGGGCGTTCGGGGCCGGCGACGTGTACCTGTTCCCGACGAAGGCCGAGAACCAGGGCATCGCCGTGCTGGAGGCGATGGCCTGCGGGAAGGCGGTCGTCCTCTCGGACATCCCGGTGTTCCGGGAGTACTACGAGGACGGCCACGACTGCCTCATCTGCGAAGACGAGGCGGAGTTCCGCGAGGCGCTAGAGCGTCTCGCCGAGAACCCCGACCTGCGGGAGCAACTGGGCGAGAACGCCAAAGAGACGGCCAGAGAGCACAGCCTGGAGCGGGTCGGCCGGCGGCTGGTCGAGACGTACGAAGAACTGGCCTGAGCGGATCGAGGCAGATGGCTCGAGCGGTCGAAGCGATTGTTATGCCGATAGCGGTTCGCTGTTGACAGACACCGACGGCGAGCGCCGCCAGACGACCGCGACCAGCACCGCGCCGACCAGCACCAGCGCGCCAGCGACGGCGAACGCGAGCAGGAAGTCGTAGCCGCCGAGCCAGCCGCCCAGTAGCGACCCGACGCCGCTCGCCAGCCCGGAGACGGCGGTGTAGATGCCGAGCGCCTCGCCGCGGATGGCCGACGGCGCGA
>NZ_WPCB01000039.1:0-32940 GCF_009741785.1 Haloarcula sp. CBA1122 | reverse complement strand
CCCCCCCGGGCTGGGGGGGGCTTTTTACCTCAGCCGTCGACCGGTGCGAGGTCGGACGCTCGCCGTCGGCGTGTCGGAACCGGAAACGGCGGTCAGGCCGAGCAGTTCGACCCGGCGGTCGCGCGCGTCGCCGGTCACCTCGTCGGCGATGGTCAGCAGGTCGGCGTCGGTGACGCGCTTGCCGCGGTCGCCGATCTCCTTGACGCGGCTGACGATTTCCGAGAGCTGGTCATCGGTGACCTCGACATCGTGCTCGTCGAGGGCGGCCTCGACACCGGCTCTGCCCGCGTGTTTGCCGAGTGCGAGGCGGCGCTCGCGGCCCACTTTCTCCGGCGGGTACGGTTCGTACATCGAGTCGTCCTTGAGCGTGCCGTCGGTGTGGATACCGGACTCGTGGGTGAAGGCGTTCTCGCCGACGACCGCCTTGTTGGGAGCCAGCGGGATGCCGGTCCGGTTGGCGATGAGCTGGGCGAGGTCGTACACCTCGGTCAGGGCCATCGACTCGACGCCGTACCCGTGGTCAAGCGCGATAGCGACCTCTTCGAGGGCGACGTTGCCGGCGCGCTCGCCGATGCCGTTTATCGTCCCGTGGACGAGGTCTGCACCTGCCGCGATGGAGACCAGGGCGTTCGTCACTGCGAGCCCCAGGTCGTCGTGGGTGTGGGTACTGACTGGGCCCAGGTCGGAGAGCCGGGAGACGCATTCGAGTGCGCGGTCCGGCGTCGCGTGACCGACGGTGTCGGCCCAGCAGATGCGGTCCGCGCCGGCCTCGACGGCGGCTTCGAGCAGTTCTTCGAGGTAGTCCAGGTCGCTCGCGAGCCGTCCTCGCCGATGACCTCGACCCAGAGCCCGTGGTCGGCGGCGTACTCCACCAGTTCGACAGTGTTGTCGACGTTCTCGGACTTGGACGTGCCGACCTTCTGCTCGACGTGCTTGTCGCTGGCCGGAACGACGAGATTGATGCCATCGACACCACAGTCGAGTGCGAGATCGATATCGTTCCGGATACCGCGACAGAAGCTAGTGACGGTACCGTCGAGGTCGAGCCCCGCGACGCGAGAGATCGTCTCGCGCTCGCCGGGGCCGGTACAGGCGCTCCCGGCTTCGATGACATCGATACGGACCGCGTCGAGCGAGCGGGCGATATCGGCCTTGTCGTCCGGCGTCAGTGACACGCCGGGGGCTTGCTCACCGTCGCGAAGTGTCGTGTCGAGAAACTGTACCTCACCGACATCTGAGAGCGCACGCATCGCTGGGTGCCCCTCGAACAATGTGTTCTGACTCACAGAAGATGCTCCATCACGCGCCACGAATTTCGCGGCCAGCCGCCTCGCGGCGACTTCCTCTATCCTCCGTCGGGTATTCCGACATAGTGGTGTCTACTCTACTCTTCACGGTCTAAAAGGTGACGGAACTGATTACCACGACCCATGCTATTGAGACTCGTTATTCAAGACGGACCGTATCGCCCTCGGAAACGTCCGACGCCGCGCCACCGGGCAGTTCGATGACAGTATCCGCGTTCGCGTAGCCGACCGAGCGCCAGGGCTGTAGGGTTTCGACGGCCTGGACCTCCTCGTCGACGAGCCAGAGCACGTCGAGTGGGAACCGGACGAACAGCATATGGATGAACTGTCGGCTCGCGCGGTCGAAGGGGAAGACCAGCGCGTAGTCGTCGGGAATCGACGACCGGAACATCAGCCCCCGGCCCTGTTCGAGCATCGACTCGGCGTACTCCACCTCCGTCGCGAGGGAGCGAGCCGCGCCGTCGGGGTCGTGGACGAGACGCATACCACCGCGGAAGTCGTAGGCAGGCAAAAAGTCTTCTGTCGGAACGGAGGGTTTGAGGGGGCACGGCCACTCACTATGTCGCATGGAGAAGGCTCCCGGGGGAACGTCCGTCGGCGTCGACGACCCATACGACCACGTTCAGCGGTGTGACTTCGTCACCGGCGAGGGGAAGTGTCGTTGGGCGCGCGAACACGGCCACCACGACCCCGAGTTCGCCAACACCCGTAGTGCCGACGACTTTCGCTGTCCGGCAGCGATTGCACCAGATGACGCGGACGCAGACGCGGAGCCGGAATGGGACTGGGTCGACTGCCCGCATTTCCGCTCCCGGAACCACGACCGGGAGTGTGTTCGTTGCGGACTCGAAGAGCGGCGGATGGCCCACTCCGAGGACCGACCGCTGCTAGAGGAACACCACCTCTCGTACCGCGAAGGCGGCAACGAGCTATCACACGAAATAACGGTCTTTCTCTGCCGGTGGTGTCACGCGAAGATTCATCAGTCGTGGGCGCGGCTCGACGATGACGCGAATCCGGACCCTGAAGCCATTGCACAGCGGGAACAGCGCCGCTCTAAGGAGGAATCCGAACTGGGCTTTGAATCGGCTGCCGACCGCTACGACGACTCGTAGCGCCACTTAATTATCAAACCCGATAATTGGTGGCAGACGGATAAGTAGGCACACAGTAACTGATTAGTATAGTGACCTCTCCGGCGCTCACGAAGCAGTCGCTGGGGACGGGATATGTCGTCGCAACGGGTTTCGTGATTTCCGGCGCGTTACTCGCCCACGGCATGGCTATCGTCCGGCCGTCCCCGATAGACGTGGTCATCCTCAGCGTGGGGTTGACACCGGCGCTAGCCCTGGTAGCCGCGAACTACTGGCTCCCGGTGAGTGGACTGTCCGGAGATCAAATATGGACTGCCGCGGAGTGGTGCGGACTGGGCATCGCGCTGTTTACGCTCATCAAAATCGTCGTGCTGCTCGCCCCAGTACCGCAGTCCTCGATGATCCCGTCGATACTCGCGAGCGGGGTCGCAGTCGGCGGGTTTGGCGGGGTTCTGTTCGGGTGGCTACTGGAACTCCGGCGGTCCCGGCGCAGACTCACCCAGAGCAACGAGGTGTTGTTTCGAGTGCTCAGGCACGACCTCCGGAACGACCTCAACGTCGCACTCGGGCATCTCGGCGAACTGCAGCGGGAGACAGCAGAGCGTGGCGACTCCAAGTCGCGTGCGCACGTCGAGCAGTTGAACGGTACTATCGACGATATCATCGCCACTACGGAGAAGGCGAGGCAGATAGAGTTCGCGTTCGACGCGGACCGTCGCGCACAGCAACCGATCGACCTCGTGCCGTGTGTCAGAGAACAGGCGAAAAAGATCACGCAATCGCACCCGGAGACAACTGTTGAACTCGACCTCCCGGATCAGTCGAAGGTGTACGCCGACTGGATGCTCGACACTGTGCTTCGGAACGTCATCGAAAATGCGGTCGTTCACTGCGAAGATACCCCGACGCTGTATATCTCAGTCGAAGAACACGGCCGAACCGTGTTCGTTCACGTCGGGGATAACTGCCCGTCGATTCCACAGCACGAACGGGATGTCCTCAATAGCGGCGTAGAGACACAACTGTGCCATTCAAAAGGGATCGGGCTATGGCTGACGACGTGGATCGTCGAGAGTTACGGCGGGGCAGTACACCTCACGACCTCGGACGGCGGCAACACCGTGACGCTGGAACTGCGTGGCCCGACAGTTCTCGACGGGGTTCGCCAAACCCTTCGAGAGTGGCCCTGAAACCGGACGCGGGGGAACCGTCGACCGCATCAGGAGATATATACGCCTTCGTAGCCTTCGCGTCAGTAATGACCCGAATCGACGTTATCGACAATCACGGACAGTTCACACATCTGGAGCAGCGCGCGCTCCGGGACATGGGCGTCGACGTCTCACTCAGGGACAACACGACCCCGCCGGAGGAGATCGACGCCGACGGCATCGTCCTTTCGGGCGGCCCGGACATGGACGATATCGGGAACTGTCCCGAGTACCTCGACCTCGACGTTCCAGTGCTCGGCATCTGTCTGGGAATGCAACTCATCGCCGACGAACTCGGCGGCCGAGTCGGCGGCGGCGAGTACGGCGGCTACGCGGACGTGACGGTGGACATCCTCGATGATGACGACCCGCTGCTCGGCTCGCTGTATCCCGAAACGCGTGTGTGGGCCAGCCACGCTGACGAAGTGAAGGAAGTCCCGCCCGGATTCGAGCGGACCGCGACCTCCGATGTCTGTGGCGTCGAGGCGATGAGCAACACAGACGAAGCGATATACGGCGTCCAGTGGCATCCAGAGGTCGCTCACACCGAAGAGGGCGAGGAAGTGTTCGAGAACTTCCTGTCGGTCTGTGACCAGCAGTCTGTCGCTCGCCAGTAATCGCTGCAGCGTGATGTAACTGGTTTTATATTCACGCGTAGGATGTGATACATAAATGACGGCGACACAGGGAAATCTCGCTAGCCTTTCGCGGTTTATTTTCAGGGCTCCGACCTGGTATACGAGCCTGGCCTTTGCACTGGTCATCGCGGCGATGACTGGTATCGTTGCGTTCGATTCGCGGTTCATCCTCGACGACGCCTGGCAGGGCGTGTTTCTCATCGGCCTGCCGACCTCAATCGCCAGTGCCGTGACGCCGTGGGTCGACCGGCAGCTGGGCGGACAATTAACCCCGAACCGGGCCACGCTGCTTGCGGTCATCTGTGAGTTGATCACTATCGCGATGCTGACTGTCGCCGGCGTTATCGCCATCTTTACCGTCCGCCTCGGGCAGAACTTCGTCTTCGACGTGCTGTTAGTCGCGCTGGCGTCGATATTCGCCTTCCGGCTGCTGATACTGATGGCCGTCTCGCGGCACTCACTGCTGAAGGCGGCGATTCCGGCGAGCGTCCAGACGGTCACTGCCGCCGTGTTGCTGGCGATATACAGCGGGGCGACCGCGTTTATTCTCGAAGACCCGATGCTTCGGGAGTACCTCTCCCGCCCGGAGGAGGTCCCGCCGCAGGTACAGGGGTTTATTCCGCAGGACTTCATTATCCTCGCGGTTATCTGTGTCATCTACGCGCTAGCAGTCTGGCTGTTCCTGGTCGTCATCGACCAACCATGGCGCTCCTCGCTCGGCGTTTCCGCGCTGGATTTCCTCCGGGGGTTCATCGGGCACATCGCCGAAGGCACGCGCGAACTGGAGGAGTTTTTCGAGGACATCGGCGAAGAAGCCGTCGTCCCGGTCACCTTGCTGTCGGTCCGTCGGCCGGGCGGCGAGGAGAAAGCCCGGTTCGTCCTGCCGATGATTCACCCCGGCCCGATGGGTGAAATCGGCGGCGGTAACCTCCCCAGACGCGTCGCCGAATCGGCCGACGGCCTGGCCTTCCCGCCACACGCGACCGCCGGCCACGACTTCAACCTCGTCACGGAGCGGGAGGTCGACACGATCCTGTCGACCGCAGAGACGGCGTACCAGAACCTCGAATACGACGACCAGGCGACGGCGGGCCTCCGTGTCACAGAGGGCGAGGCCACGCTGACGGGGCAGGCCTTCGGCTCCGATGCGCTCGTCGTGAACACGTACGCGCCGGGCTGTGCCGACGACGTGGAGTACGCCGTGGGTCTCTCAGCGATGTCGGAAGCGCGGGCCGACGGGCTCGACGACGTACTCCTGGTCGACGCACACAACTGCAACGACGGGCTCGAGGGCGACGACCTCGGCCACGTCGTTCCCGGCAGTCAGCGGTCATTCGACATGCTCCACGGGGCCGGTCAGCTTGGAAACTTGCTCACAGATGCCGAAACCGGCCAACTCCGCTGTGGAGTCGCCTGGGACAGGACCCCCTGGGAGCCCGAGGAGGGCATCGGCCCGCTCGGAATCCGGGTCTGTGTCTTCGAAGTCAACGGCCAGCGGACGGCGTACGTGCTCATCGACGGCAACAACATGGAGCCGGGCCTCCGTCAGCGCATCATCGACGCCGCCGACGGCGTGGATATGATGGAGGTGATGACCAGCGACACCCACATCGTCAACACCGTCGAGGCCGAGAATCAGGTCGGACAGGTCATCCCCGAGAAGGAAATCGTTGCGCTCATCGGGGACCTCGTCGACAGAGCCGTCGCCGACCTCGAACCCGTCGAGGCCGGGATGGCGAGCGAACAGGCGACCGTGACGGTGTTCGGCAACGACCGGACCGAGACGCTGGCCTCGACTGCCAACGCGATGGTCTCGATGGGTGGCGCACTGGCCGGGGCGTTCATTCTCGTCGTAATGACGATCAGCGTGTTGATTTTCCTGCTGACCTGACGGCGGTCGGCCGGATACGATCCGATTCCTGCAGCACTACCGACTCGCTACGCTCGCCGACTCTGGTACAGAGAACGCCGAGGAGGAGATTTGAACCACGCCCAGACGGTCCGGGCGTGCGGCGCGGTGCGCCGTTCCGGGCTGCGACTGGTCTACTCCAACTCTCCACGCATCACGGTCCTGCAGCACTGCCGACTCGCTGCGCTCGTCGGAATGGCTGCAGAGAACGCCGAGGAGGAGATTTGAACTCCTGAGTCCGTGAGGACAGTTGCTCTCGAAGCAACCGCCTTGGCCAGGCTAGGCTACCTCGGCTCACCCATCAGTACCGCCGTTTGCTCTTTAGGGGTTTCGATTTCAGACTCGACACCCCTTTACCGGACCCGTAACATGACAGGCTATGGACGCTACCGAGGCAAGCGAGGTGTCGAGTCAGATCCTCGACGAGATCGGGAGTGCCGTCATCGCTGACCGCGGCTTCTTCGAGACGGTGCTGCTGGGGGTCGTCGCGAAGGGCCACGTCCTGCTTGAGGACGTTCCCGGCACAGGGAAGACGCTGACCGCCCGCAGCGTCGCGACCGCGCTGGGACTGTCCTTCTCCCGCATCCAGTTCACGCCGGACCTCCTGCCGGCCGATATCACGGGGACACACATCTTCAACGAGGAGTCCCGGAGCTTCGAATTCACCGAAGGACCGGTGTTCGCCAACGTCCTGTTGGCCGACGAGATCAACCGCGCACCGCCAAAGACCCAGTCCGCGCTGCTCGAAGCGATGGAAGAAGGACAGGTCACCGTCGACGGGGACACGTACGAGCTGCCGGAACCGTTCTTTGTCATCGCCACGCAGAACCCCGTCGATATGGAGGGGACCTTCGAACTCCCCGAAGCACAGGTCGACCGGTTTCTGGCCAAGACATCACTCGGCTATCCTGACGGCGAGGGCGAGGTCGAACTCCTCCGGCGGCGTGCCGGTCGAACGACACAGAGTCCGACCGTGGAACCGGTGCTTGACGCGGAGTCAGTCAAAGAACTCCGGAGCGTTCCGGAGACAGTTACGGTCGACGACGACCTGCTGCAGTACATGGCTGACCTCGTCCGGGCGACCAGAGACGACTACCGCGTAGATGTGGGGGTCTCACCGCGCGGGACCCAGCGATTGTTCGAGGCAACGCGGGCGATGGCAACAATCGCCGGCCGGGAGTACGTTGCACCGGACGACATCAAGCGGGTCGCACAGCCGGTGCTGGCCCATAGGCTCGTGTTACGCCCGATGCCCGCGTCGAGCAAGTCGACAAGGGAACCGTCATCCAGAGCGTGCTCGACGAGGTCCCCGTCCCGACCGTCTAACCCCACGTCCAGTGGGCATCAAGCGCGTAGCGATACACACCTGTGATGACGATGGCCCCGGCATTCCCGACCAACGGCACGACGCCGCCCCAGGTGACAAAGGCGTAGAGAAGGCCTAACTGAAGTGGGATAGCTGTCCCACGGACGAGGTTCGTCTTCCCTAGCCCGAGTACGTACTCCCGCAGGCTCGAATGCTGCGACCGGTGGAACGTCCAGGCGTTGTTCAGAGCGTACTGTAGCAGGATCGTACATTCGATGGCGATAGCGGCTGCGAAAATGTAATTCAGGCCACCGATATCAGTAAACAGCCATAGGAGCGCCTGCTGGACCGATGCAGCAAACACACCGACGAGGAAAAACCGGACGAGTTGCTGTCGCCGGGCCGGTGTGACGACAGCGGACGCCATACAGCCTTACTGATAACCGAGTGCCTTTAATCGTGCTGTTATCTCGTCGGATGCCTCGGTGTTTCCAGCCCCCGTCCCGTCGCTGTCGAGTGTGGCGAGGTGGTCGGCGACGGCATCCGACAGGCGGTCGAGGACGGTTGCAGGCGGGTCGGCATCCGTCGAGCCCGAACACAGATCGACCTGTTCCTCGGGGTCGTTCGTCCGGTCGTACAGTTCCTGGTGGCCCGATTCTGTGAATTCGATGTACGTGTAGCGCTCGTCGCGTGCGCTGAGGAGGAGTTCCCCATCCGCACGGTTCCGCGGAATCGGCTGACTGGTCACGCTCTCGCCCCGGACCGCTGCGGAGACGATGGGACCGCGGTCCTCGATGGCCTCGCCGTGGACCGCTGGAGCGACAGACGCCCCGTCCCACTCCGCCGCCGGCGTGAGCGACAGCAGGTCGCACACTGTCGGCGCAATTGTGTCGAGGCCGACCGGCGTCTCGACCGACTGGTGCTCGCTGTCCGGCGTCGAGACGATGTATGGAACGTCGATGAGTTCCCGGTAGAGCTTGGGGTAATGAGCGAGATGGCCGTGTTCAAGGAACTCTTCGCCGTGGTCGCCGGCGACGATGATGGTAGTGTCGTCGCGGTGGCCTTCAGTTTCGAGAGTGTCGAGGAGCCGACCGACGCTGGCGTCAACCTGCCGGACCGTCGCCTCGTACAGCGTCCGGAGCGTCTCCAGCGTCCGGTCGTCGACTTCCCAGCCCAGCCCGGTTCGGAGGTGGGAGGTGAGCATTCGGAGGACACCGAAGTGGTTGTCCGACACCTCGCGGATGTGCCGCGGGGCCGGCACGTACGGTGTGTGCGTGTCCATGTAGTGGACCCACAGGAAGAACGGTCCGTCGGTCGTCGCCAGAAACTCGGTGGCGCGGTCTTCGAGGTCGCCCATCCGGGACACGTCGGCGAAGGGCCGTTCGTCAGACCCGCCGCTGAGGACGGTCGCAGCACGACGGAACGGTGAAGTGCCGAGTTGGACCCACGCCTGGATGGTCGGGTGGGCCGCCAAGTACTTGCTGTAGCCGCCGCTGTCGACGAACGGCTCGAACTCGTCGAACCCGCGGTCGTATCCCCAGTGATCGGTGAGAAAACCGTTTGCGGCGTTGAACCCTGCCGTCTCGATACCGGCATCGGACACCTGCTCGGCCAGCGTCGGCGTCGACGCCAGACCGATGTCGTCGCTCTCAGCGAACACCGGCCGCGAGCCGTGGATGGACGGGAACGAGAACGGCGTCCAGTTCCCCTGTGCGACGGCGTTTTCGAAGACAACGCCCGACTCAGCGAGCGAGTCCAGGACTGGGGAGACGCTGTCAGCGCCACCCAGTGCGTCCGCTCGCAGCGAATCAACCGTGACCAGCACCACGTTGTTCGTTGCCGGGGCCGTCATTGTCGGCCCACACTCCTCCGTGATCGTAATGGTATCGACGTATCGCGTCCGCGATCCGGGGTTTGCACCCGGTACGTGCCACCGTATTTTCTCATACCCCCTATACCAGACACTGAATACTGAACGTTCCGGATAAATTCAGGGGGCTATAATAGAACCATACTCTGATAAGGTAGAATTAAACCCGTTCTCCGATAATGTGCTGTCCAGAACATATTCGATGACCAACTCCATTCAGCTTCGGTCCTACGACGACCGGGACGCCGACGCTGTCTGGTGTCTCCACGAGTGGGCAATGCGAGCGACCGGCAATGACCCCAGTGACATCCCCGGAACGTCGGACCTGCAAAACATCGAGACGCGGTATTTCGACACCGGCGGCGCGTTTCTCGTCGGCGTCGTTCCCGATGCCGACGATGACCTCCCACAGACGTTCGACGGCGGCCTAACCGCGATGGGCGGGTTCCTCCCGAACGAGGTCGGCCACGCGGACGAGCGAACCGTCCCCGGCGCGGCCGAACTCCACCGGATGCGGGTGGCTCCGTCCCGGCAACGACGTGGCTACGGTCGGAGCCTCCTCCACAAACTCGAACAACAAGTGGCCGAGCGGGGGTACGAGGTCCTGCTTGCGACGACGTCACAGAGCCAGCCCGCCGCGGTCGCGTTCTACCGCGACGAAGGATACCAGGAGGTAGACCAGTCAACACAGGGCGAGTACGAACTCGTCCACTTCGAAAAACGTCTCTGACCGTATAGCCGGAGGGCGTTCAGTCGCCGCTGTAGGCGTCGTCGGTGTCCTCGCCGAAGGAGGTGTTGAGCCCACCCGGGCTCTCCCGGTCCTGCTCACGCATACTCTGTCGCGTGAACTGCGGCTTGGCGCGGACGGCCTTTTTCGAGCGGAACGACCACCACAGCGCCAGAGAGAGCCCGACGGTTCCAGCGATGCCGACACCAGTGGCCGGCAGCGACGCCTGCGTGTAGAGGAACGCTGTCGAGAACAGCGTGCTCGCGAGCAACATCCCGAGGATGAGCCGCTTGGTCATCGTCGCGAGCAGGCCATCGGAGTCCTCAATGTCGGCCTGCACGCGGAAGTCCTCCCGCTCGACCCTGTCGAGAGCGGACTCCAGTTTCGGCGGGATTCGGACGGCTGACCGAGCGGCGTCGGATACTTCGGTCGCCCGGTCCTCGACGAAGTTCCGCACGCCCTCGGCGAGGTACCCCTCTTCGCGGAGATAGTCGGTGGCGACGCCGATGAAGTCGAAGTCCTCGTCGAGCGTGACACAGACGCCTTCGACGACAGTGGCGACGCGCAACACGAGCGCCAGGTTCGCCGGGAGCCGAAGTGGGAACTCGTAGATGGTGTCCTCGACCTGCTGAATGATCTGCTGGACGCGGTACTGCTCGATGTCCTCGCCACGGGCGTCGGCGATGGCCAGTTCCATCACGTCACCCATCACCTGCCGGTCGGCCTCCGGCGAGAGCGTCCCCATCTCGATGAGGGCATCGAGGATGGCGTCGATGTCCTGATCGGCGACGGCGGCGTAGAAGTCGATGATCTTGTCCTGCACGAACGGGTCGACTCGACCGGACATCCCGAAGTCGTAGAAGACGAGCGTCCCGTCGTCCTGTACGGCGAGGTTTCCGGGATGCGGGTCCGCGTGGAACACGCCGTCGTCGATGATCATCTGGAGGTACGCCCGCTGGAGCGTCTCGGCCAGTTCCGTTCGATTGATTCCGCCCGCGTCAAGGCTGTCGATGTCGTTGATCTTCGTGCCCGGAACGTACTCCATCGTCAGGACGCGCTGCGTGGAGTGGGACTCCTTGACCTTGGGGATACAGATACGGTCGTTGTCCCGGAAGTTCTCCCGGATTTCGGTGAGCATGCGGCCCTCCCGCTGGTAGTCCATCTCCTCGCGGATGGTCTTCGAGAACTCGTCGGCTAGCGTCTCAAGCGAGAACGACCGGGAGTCGTCGATGAAATACATCAACAGCGGGAGCGACCAGCGGACGACCCGCAGGTCGGCCTCGACGAGCGTCTCGATACCGGGCCGGCGGATCTTGACGGCGACCTTCTCGCCGTCGACCTCCGCCAGATACACCTGGCCGAGCGACGCGCCGCTTATCGCCTCTGTCTCGAACTCGTCGAAGCGGTCGTCGACGGACCCCAGCTCGTCCTCGATGACGACTCGTGCCTCGTCCCAGTCTGCCGGTGGCACGCGGTCCTGCAACTTGGAGAACTCCTCGATGTACTCCGGCGGCAGGACGTCCGGCCGTGTCGAGAGGATCTGTCCGAGTTTGATGAACGTCGGGCCGAGCGTCAGCAGCGAGTCGAGCAGTTGCTGTGCACGTTTGCGACGCTGTTCAGGCGTGACACGGCGCGACGAGCCGACCACGAAGAACCGCTTTCGGTCTCGTGCGTACGCGACCAACAGGGGCAGGAAGTGGCGAGCGACGACGAGGAACCGCCAGTACGCGCGAAGGTTCACCGGCTTGCCACCTCTGGGTCAGTCCCCGTCGATCGGGATTGTAGTGCTCGGTGCGGCTGTCGCCTTCGGCAGGCGGAGCTCGAGGACGCCGTTTTCCACGGTCCCCTCCCCGCCCTGCCCGGTCGTGTCCGGCGGGAGCGGGAGCTCGGCGTCGAGGAACACGGAGCGGTCCTCGCGGACGAACGTGAACTCCCCGGGCACGTCTTTGGTCCGTTGCCCGTCGATACGAAGGCGGCCCCCTTCAACGGTCACGTCGATTGTGTCCGCGGTCACACCCGGCAGGTCGAGCACGAGCAGGTATTCGTCCTCGGATTCGAGCACGTCCGCGAACACGGCGTCGGGAAGATCCCGAAGCGCTTCACGCAGGGCTGGCATACGCCTGTCTAAGTGGTACGCAGTGGTAAACCCGACGGTCTCTGCTACTCTACAGGGGTACGGAGAGGAGGACGGCAGCACCGATGAGGACAGCCGCTAGTCCGAACACAGTTTCAGCGATAGCGCCGCGAACAATCCGTCGGGCCGTGCCACGCTCGCTGGTGTCGGAGATGACGAACACCGGCGTCCCATCGCCATCCCCGACGACGGCGTCGACCAGATTACTTCCCCACTCCGATGCGGGGCCGCGCATCGCCTGGCCGTAGACGTACACGTCCTCGCCGACATCCAGCCGACGCTCGGTGAAGCGCTGTTTGTTCCCCAGACTGATCTCAGTGACGAGCAGATTCACGGATCCGTCCTGTGCCTCGACGGCATCCGTTCGCTCGACGTAGCCGGCCAGGCGCTCGGGGAGTTCAGTCCCGGGGGATACCGTCACGGACTGGGACTCGAACCGTACGTCCGCGCCGTCGGGATTCACGCGGACGCGAGCGTTCCCGTCGTCGACGATGAAGTCGACGCCGGCCTGCCCCTCGTCTAGCGTCTCCCAGCTGGAGTGTTTCCCCGACGACCGATACTCCTCGACCTCGTAGGTGTAGGCCAGACACTCGCTGCCGGTGAAGGGAGCCGTGACGGTTCCGGCGTCCTCGTCGGCAACGGCTGTGCCGGTGATTTCGACGGGACCGGAGTGCCCGTCGAGCGAGCGCACCGGGACTGGATCGTTCCGGAGGATGTGAAACACCGTTCGGAGTTCCCGGCCACCGCGGAGGAGGACGAAGCCGCCGATGACCAGGAACACGATGGCGACCAGTTGCGGGAGGACCATACGGCCACTCCGCGTCGGACCGAACAAAAGCGTTCCCAGTCCATGTAGGCGAGCGACTGATGGGACGTGGCCACTCGGGGCGTTTTTGCCACAGTACCCACTAGCAAGGGTATGGCTGGCTCCCCGCCGTCGGAGGCCGAGTCGCTCGCGCTGGAGACTGCCCGCAGACAGCTCGGTAGCTTCGCTGTCCCCGTCGACCGGACAGACAGGATTCCGCTCTCCGTCGCTGTCGGACGAGTGCTGGCGACAGATGCGACGGCGAACGAACCCGTGGAAGCGGCGGATATCTCGGTCGACGACACCGTCTTCCAGCAGGGGCATCAGGTACGGCCCGGCGATGTGGGACTGTTGCGGGCAAGCGGCGTCTCCGAACTGCTCGTCCGCCAGCGACCACAGGTCGGAATCGTACCGACGGGCGACGAACTCCGAGCGGCTGCCAGCGCGGCCCGCGAGGTCGAGACAGCGGGGTTCACGCTGGCGCAGTACGCCGACCGGTGGGGCGGGAAAGTGACCTACCGGGACCCCGTCGCCGACGACGCACCGGCGCTCCGGATGGCCGTCCAGCGCGACCTCACCCGTGATGCGCTCGTCATCACCGGGACCGAGCCGGGGGACACGCTTCGAGAGGTCGTTGCGGACCTCGGCGAAGTGTTCACCGACTACGTCGATATCGACCCCGGCCAGCGGACGGGAGTCGCCGTCGTCGAGGACCGCCCGGTCCTGCTGTTGCCGGAGTCGCCGAGTGCAGCCCGCGTCGGCGCGGTACAACTCCTTCGTCCGCTACTGAAGGCGTTTGCCGATGCACCGCTGTCGGATCACCCCCACCAATCAGCCTCACTGAGCGACGGGGTAGACAGCCCTGCATCCGTCCGTTCGTTCGTGCCGGTCACCGTGACCGACGGGACAGCGGCGCCACTGCCGGGCGCTGACCTTGCCACGGCGACCCGAGCCGACGGCTGGGTATCCGTGCCTGCAGACGAAACTGGTATCGATGCCGGAACGACTGTCACCGTGGAAAACTGGGACTACCTCCCCTGAGACGACGCCAGATCGAGCAGCGAGGCGACGCGCCTGTCGCCGCGCACGCACCGACCCATCTCCGCCGGGGACCGCCGACCGACGTGGACCCCGTCGAGGCCCGCGTTCCACGCTGCACCGATGTCTGACGGATTGTCCCCGGCCAGCACGCCGCTGTGACCGTTGTACCAGACATCCATCTCCCGCATCGCCAACTCCACCGGCTTGGGGTCGGGCTTCCAGCCGATGTCGTCGTCACAGCAGACGACCGTCTCGAACCAGTCGGCGATGTCGAGATGGGCAAGCACCGGTTCGGTGAGGTACTGCTGGCAGTGTGTGACCAGTCCGACCGGTGTGTCGAGGGTGGCGAGGAACGCCTCGGCGTCGTCGTAGAGATACGTCGCCTCGGCCCGGGCGACAGGGTCTTCCTCCTCGTGGAACAGCCGCCAGAACTCCTGTTGGTCGACATCGCGCTCTGCGAGTGTCTGTGACCGAGTCCCACCGAATCCGTACCAGAGCGCGTCCCGTTCCCGGTCGGTGAACTCGACGCCGAGGCGGTCGCCGACAGCACCCATCACCTTCCGGGGGTAGGCTGGCTCGATGTCGACGAGCGTCCCATCGAGGTCGAACAGCCAGAAATCATAGTCGGTGGTCATGAGGGGTGATTTTATTGGGGATTTTCTAATAAAGTCTTTCGGGCCCTACTACCAGTTTTGATGCGTATAACACCGCTGTAAACACTGACTACGCAGCGACGTTTCTTTTCACGCCACACGGATCGAACTGCCGAGGTACTTGTTGAGCACTTCGCTGACCGAATCAGCGTTGAACAGGGCCAGGTCGTCGGCGATTTCGGCTTGTAGCGCGTCGAGGTACGCCTCCTCGGTCCGGAGTTCACGGAACGACGCCGAGACGACCGGGCAGCCGAGTTCGTCCTCGACAAGCCGACGGAAGTGCGGTTCGTCGGCCAGTTCGCCCCGCCAGAGCGTGTCCCGGAAGAACAGCCAGCCGCCGGTCCCCGGGGTGTCGGCCGCTCGATACAGCGTCGTCTCGAACCGGTCGGGGTCAGTCCACAGCCCATCCGCGTCCGGCTCCAGCCGGATTTCGACCCGAAAGACGTACCGTGCGGTCGCCCCCTCGGGGTCGGTCGGCCGGAGCGACGCGAGTCCATCGGCGGTGTCCACGGTCACACCGTCAGTCGTGGATGCCGTTCAGCCGCTCGGCGAAATCGATGTCGTTCTCGGTGATGCCACCGGCGTCGTGGGTCGTGAGTCGGACTTCGACCTCGCCCCAGCGGATGGTCATCTCCGGGTGATGCCACGCGTCCTCGGCGAGGCCAGCGGCGGCGCTCAGAAAGCCCGACGCGTCCAGATAGCCGTCGAACTCGAAGACGCGAACGATTTCGTCGCCGTCGCGGGTCCACTCCTCGGGTAGCCGGTCGCTAATCTCTGCATCAGAGAGCAGGTCTGCCATATCGGATACGTCGGACGGCGTGGGCAAAAAGGTGGGCGTGGTCAGTCGTCAGAGAGTCGGTCGAGCATCGCGTTCGGGATCTCGTCGCGCATGCCGTCGGGGATGTCGTCGACCGACATGCCCTGGGTGAACTCGGGCGGGGTGACCTGGTCCGGGCCGCCGAAGTCCGGGTCGAACAACTGGAGCGCCGTATGAATCGTCGACCAGTCGTCCTCCTCCGCGGCGTCGCGCAGGCTCTTGGTCGGCGCGGCGAGGATCTGCGAGACGATGGCGTCGGCCATCGCTTCGACGACTTCCGCCTGGTCATCGTCGAAGTCAGCCGCCGAGAGCGCGCTGTTTATCTCGGCCGCCTTGACCTGTTCGGCGCTCTCGTACATCGTCGAGATGACCCTGTCGGCGCGTTTGCGCTTGTACTGCGTGAGCAGGCGGTCGAACTCCTCGTCGACGATGCGTTCGACTGCCTCGGCGGCTCGCTGCCGCTTGTTCCGCGTTTCGGCGGTCACCGACTCCAGCGCGTCGAGGTCGTACACCGTCACTGACGGGAGTCGGTCCGCGCCGGCCGGAACGTCACGCGGCTGGGCAATATCGACGATAGATACGTCACCGGCATCGCTGAAGGTCCCGATATCGAACACCTGGTCGCCGCTCCCCGTCGCCGAGATGACGGCACTGGCCTCGGAAACGGCCGCTTCGATGCCGTCGAGCGCAACCGCACTGGCGTCGATGTCGACCGATTCGGCGACGTGCTCCGCGTGTGGCACTGTCCGATTAGCCACGAGCAGCCGTTCTACCTCCTCGCTGAGCGCATCCGCAGCGAGTTGGCCCATCTCGCCGGCACCGACGACGAGCGCTGTCCCGTCAGTCAGCGAACTCTCCTGTTTGAGCAAGCGAACCGCGGCGGAGGCAATCGAGACGACACCCTCGTTGATCTTCGTCTCCGTGCGGGCGCGCTCGCCGACGTGAATCGCTTTCGTGACACCGTCTTCCAGCATCGGCCCGATGCCGCCAACGCCGCGGGCTGTCTCGTAGGCGGTCCGGAGCTGGCCGAGGATCTGGTCCTCGCCCAGCACAATCGATTCGAGCCCGGCGGCTACCCGGAGCAAGTGACGGAGGCTCTCCTCGTGACCCATCTCGACGACGACATCTTCGGGCACGGCGCGGGTGAACAGTTCGAGCGCGTCGAGCCCGTCCGCGTGATCAGAGACGACGACGTACCCCTCGGTACGGTTACACGTCTGTAGCGCAATCGCCTCTTCGACCTCTGGGTTGGCGAGCAGGGATTCGACGGCGTGGCGCTCGCTGTCCGCCGCAGCGGTCTCTAATTGGTCGACGCTTGCGCGTTCATGGGAGATACAGACCCCAACGATTGCACCAGTGTCCCCTCTCACGTTTGATCACCAGGTAACTCTCCGATCACGTCTCTAGCTACTTGCTCTCCCTTGTACCTGCCACTATCTAAAGCCTTCCAAACTTCCCGTGACCTGACAACGAACCTGACGGCGTCACGCCGTTCGGCCGGCGGGACGCCCCGGTCGCGAAGGTCCTCACGGAGGTCACCAACGAGTTCCGCCATCAGACCGGCGTTTCTGAACTCGTCTTCGAAACGCTCGCGGAGGTGTTTCGACAGCGCCGGCGCGCGCCCGCCGGTCGCAATCGCCAGCGTCACCGGGTCGTCCCGCACTGTCGCCGGGACGACGACATTGCCGAACGACTGGTCCCCGTGGTCGTCGGCTCGATTGACGAGTGCACCGTGGTCCTCGGCAGCCGCGGTGAAGGCGTCGTTCAGGGCCGAGTCGTCCGTCGCGGCGACGACCAGTGCCGGGTCGGTCCGCTCGACCCATTCTTCGGCATCCTCGGGGTCCGGGGCGGCCCGGACCTTTTCGGCGTCCGCGAACGCCCGGTCGGCGAACTCGGGACTGAGGACGACGACGCTCGCCTCCGTGGCGAACGTTCGGGCCTTGCGCGCACCGACCGGACCGCCGCCGACGACGAGCACTGTCTCGCCCTCGAAGTCGTGCATGAGCGGAATCATCGGTGCTCCCCTCCTGATTTGGCGCTGCTACACCAAGCGGACACGGTCACGCCGTCTCTGTGTTCTGCCGCGCTCGTTCGTCCAGCCTGATTCCCGTCTTCTTCAGGATGCGCGTCGAGAACAGCGTGTCCCAGTCGTCCTCGGACACGTCCCAGTGGTCGGCCATCCGGTCGCGGACCTGCTGGATGCGCTCCTGGCTCTCCGCTTCGCTTCGCCCGTGGGTCATCGCGAAGAAGTTGTACGGCCAGACGCCGTCGTGGCGCGGCCGCTCGTAGCAGTGGGTCACGAAGTCGAACTCGGCGATGGCCGGCCCCACCTCGTCGATGACCTCGTCGGGCACGTCCCAGACGGTCATCCCGTTCTCGCTGTAGCCCAGCGCGTAGTGGTTCGGGATGACGCCGACGCGGCGGACCTTCCCTTCCATGTTGAACCGCTGTATCGTCTCCAGCACCCAGTCGACGTCGGCGTCGATTTCGTCGGCCACGTCGGCGTAGGGCGTGGCGGTAATCGGCAGGCCGTCCTGGATTTCCAGCACGAGGTCCAGTTCGTCGGCGGTCAGGGACTGGCTGTCGGTCGGCGTCACGTCCGGCCCCAGGTCCGAACAGTCGATATCTTGCGTCTGTGGCCCCTCGACGGGGAACTTCGCGCCGACGTGGAACTCCTGCTGTTTCGGGAGGTTGTACGTCTCCTCGCCGGTTTCGGCCTCGATTTCTGCCAGGACCTCCTCAACCCGGCCTTCCTCTGCCACCGAGAGGACGAACCACATGTTCAGATGCGGATGTTCGCGTTCGTAGTTGTGCGCGACCTCCGGGTACGCGTTTATCATCTCGGCGTGTTCGTCGTAGCTGTCCTCGGGGGCGTGAGTTGCGACAAGGGTGGCGGTACCGCCGATAGCTTCGGCGTTGATGAGTGCCCCGAACCGCGTGAGAACGCCCGCGTCGTCGAGGTCCTGTACACGCGCTAACAGCTCGTCCGCGTCGATGTCGACGCCGTGGTCGGCGAGGGCCGCCGCGGCCGGTTCGAACGGCCGTTCGACGACCGGGAAGCCGCCCTGGAAGGCGTTCAACACCGCCCGGTCTACCGTCCCGAGGTCTTCGCTCATGCCGAAAGCTGGGGGGCCTGCGAATAAAAACAGTCCGGGACAGCCGGTACCATGTCCGGGTCGCCGGAGCGTTTTACCCCCTTGCGCCCCTAACCCGCGCGTGGCAATCTCGACAGCCGAGCTGGCGGTCCGGCTGCTGGTCTACCTGTTTGTCCTGATAGGGGTACCGCTGTGGTTCGTGCTGATGTTCCGGCTCATGGACTACGCCGCACACGATACGCTGGTCGAGCAGTTCAGTGGTCGACGTAACGGTCGCGACACCGGCCAGCTCAACGCCTACTTCGAACAGGCCGCCGTCGAGGCCACGACCTGTCGTATCTGTGGCGCAGCGAACGGCCCGGACTACACCTACTGTCACAACTGCCAGGAACGGCTGGCGGCCGGCGACTGATACTGTTGGACGTAACTTCGTACAGCTATTCGCCACCCTGGGAGTGGCGACATTCTTGAAAGGCTTCCGTCCGACAGTACGACGCGGTTACTCGCCTTCGACACCGGTTACCGCGTAGCCGGCGTCCTCGATAGCTTCGAGAATGCCGTCGTGGTCGGCGCTGGCCTCGTAGTAGAACACCAGATCGAAGGAGCCGTTGCGCAGGAGCTGCTGGCACTCCCAGACGAACTCCTCGCCGTCCAGCGTGAGGCCCTGGTGCTGGTTCGACGCGAACTCGGGGTCGTCGCTGCCGGAGTAAACGTACGTATCCTTCGGGTCCAGGCCCGCGCCTTCGGCGATGAGTTCGCCGACCTCGATGGTGGCCTGCATCATCTCGATCTCGTCGCTGCCGTCGTACTCCGTGTGGACGACAGCGCCGTTGAGCTGAATCTCGCCGGGCTCAAGCAGTTGTTTAGTCCGGCGGTAAAGGTCGTCGTCAAGTGCGTCGGCCTCGCTCATACCATGCGGTCGGTGTTGCTGTCCCTAAGACACTTCGGATTCCAAACGCTGGTCGGCTCTACCCGAAGATATTCGGTTCGAGGGGCGGCACAGCGACAGCGGTGGGAACCCACGCGCTGCCGAGTCGCACCGCTCGGTCAGTCGTGAACCCGTTGAAAAGCGAGCCGGTCTCGCTTACAGTCGCGTGAGGTTCTTCGCTCGCGGGCCTTTGTCTGCCTGTTCGATGTCGAATTCGACTTCTTGCCCTTCTTCTAAGTCCGGGCCGCCGACGTCTTCCATGTGGAAGAACACGTCTTCGTCGGCATCGTCGGTTTCGATGAAACCGTAGCCACCCGTATCGTTGAAGAAGTCGACAGTGCCTGTCGCCATGGTTACAGCCGCGTGAGGTTTTTCGCGCGCGGGCCTTTGTCGGCCTGCTCGATCTCGAATTCCACTTCTTGCCCCTCCTCGAGGTCAGGACCGTCGATGTCCTCCATGTGGAAGAAGACGTCCTCGTCGGAGTCTTCGGTATCGATGAACCCGTAACCGCCTGTGTCGTTGAAGAAGTCTACCGTACCGGTCGCCATTGCAATTTGAACGTTAAGCCGGGGTATATTAAAACTATGCGCATATATTTCGATAGATTAGGTGGGAAATAACTGTACCCAGTCCCTTCCACAAAGCCCTTATTGAGTGGTTGAAATGTACACAACGATGCTATCGAGGGGGAAGCGACTGGGATATGCGGCCTACGAGCGATTGCTCCAGTGGGAACTGTCAGGGACGCCCGACCACGTCGCAGTTATTATGGACGGGAACCGAAGATACGCGGAAAAGCAGGGCGCCAAAAAACAGGAAGGCCACAGAGAAGGAGCCCAAACAACGGAGGCGCTGCTGAACTGGTGTGACGAACTCGGCGTTCGTGAGGTGACGCTGTACACGTTCTCGACGGAAAACTTCGACCGCGACCCCGAGGAACGCGAACACATCTTCGACCTCGTCGAACAGAAGCTCCGAACATTTGCCGACGCCGACCGGGTCCACGAGGCCGGCGTGTGTATCCGCGCCATCGGCGAGACAGAGATGCTACCCGACCGGGTCCGAGACGCTGTCGACTACGCTGAAGGGCGAACCGCCCAGTACGACCAGCTCAACCTCAACATCGCGCTGGCCTACGGCGGCCGGGCCGAACTGCTCGGCGCGGCCCGCAACGTCGCCACTGCCGTCGAAGACGGAACCCTCGACCCGACGGACGTCTCTGCGGAAACCATCGAAGAGCGGCTTTACGAGGGGCCGACCCGCGACGTTGATCTCATCGTTCGAACCGGCGGTGACGAACGCACCTCGAACTTCCTGCCGTGGCACGCCAACGGCAACGAGGCTGCCACGTTCTTCTGTACGCCCTACTGGCCCGAATTCCGGAAGGTCGACTTCCTGCGAGCGATTCGGACGTACCAGAACCGAGAGCAGTCCTGGCGGACGACCCGTGCCGAGCGCTCGCTGGCACTGGTTCGTGCCATCGAGCAGTCGGAACTCCCGACGGCCAAACGGATGCTCGGACGGTTCCGGGACGCGCTCCCGAGCGCCGAGCGCGAGCAACTTGAGGACGAGTACGAAATCGCAGACTGACCTCCTAGCGGCCAAAGCGCCGCTGTCGCTCCTGATAATCCCGCACGCCCGCAAGTAATCCCGAAGCCGGAAGTTCTGCCAGTCACGTCAGTGAAATACAGCTCCGAATACACGGACTGCCAGATCATGAAATCCGAGAGCCGTTCGGCCCCGGTCTTGATAACCAGATCCGGGTCGGTCGGGAAGACGAGATGCTCCTCGACCGCGGCCTCGTCGATATCGTTCGGGTCGAGTGAGCCTGCATCGACGTCTTCCGCGAGCTTCTGGACGGCCGTCGCGAACTCCGACTGTCCGCCGAGGCCGATGGATATCTGGATCGGGGCGTCGGCCGTCGTCTCGTCGTCCGGTACTCTGACCGCTATCTCCCGTGGCGCGGTGACGCTTTCGAGTTCGCGCTGGAGCGTCGGAATCGCTTCCTCGTCGAGGACGCTCACGTAGACGACGACGGTATCGGTGCCGTACTGAACGGCCCAGTCGAAGAATCGCTCTAAGGTCCGGTATGCACCGTCTCCCAGGAGGTCCCGCTCGGTGATCACCAGCGCGACCGTCTCGGGCAGGTCGGCGTCGCTGCGCCGAACGCGCATCGCGAGATATCGGTCGTATAGTCCCACGCCCGCCGGTATGCTGACAGCCCCAGTAAATCTCACGGTACCGTCGCCTCCGCAGTTCGGAAAGGGTAAGTGCCTCTCGGGGATACCGGTGGGACGTGACTGGCACAGTCCGTCGGGCAGGCGCGTTCGCCGCCGTGGGGACCCTCGCGGTCGCCGTCCCGGCCGCAACGGGCTTTCGCTCGCTCGAACTCGCGACTGTCGCCGCTATCGCACCCTTCGTCCTCGTCGCCGCGCTCGGCGTGACGGTCATCGGGCAGGACTCGCGGCTGTTCGACCTGTTCGCCCGTCCCGGCGACTACGAGGACGGGAAACTGTACGGCCTGGCGGCCTTCTCGCTTGCCGCCGCCGGGCTCGCGCTGCTTGCCGTCCGATTCAGTCTACCGGTGCCGGTGTTCGTCGGCGTCGTCGTCATCGTCGCCTACGGGAACCTCGGCCAGCGACTCGCCTACACCGTCCGCTCCGACGAGGTGGTCGCAACCGCAGGCTTCGTGCTCGTCGGCTTCGTCGCCGGCGTCGCGGGACAGGTGGCGGGAACGCGGATTCAGGCCGCCGTCGGCGAGGGAGCGGCCGCCGTCGACATTCCACTCGTGCTGTTTCTCGCCGCCAGCGGCGCGTTCGTCGCTGCCCTGCTTCGCTCGGTCCTGTTCGAACGGGACGACCCGCTGGTGATGCTCACGGTGGGACTGCTGCTGTGGCTGTTTTTCGAACTCGACCCGTCGGTGACTGCACAGCGCGTCGTCATCGCGCTCGCCGTGACAGTACTGCTCGGCTATCTCTCCTACGCGCTCGACACGGCGTCCCTCCCGGGGATGCTCACCGGCGTTCTCCTCTCGTTTTTGACCATCGTTCTCGGCGGTTTCGGCTGGTTCGCCATGCTGATTTCCTTTTTCGCGCTCGGTGGCCTCTCGACGAAGTTCCGCTACGAGGAGAAACTGGACCGCGGCATCGCCGAGGAGAACGAGGGCGCACGCGGGAGCGGGAACGTGCTCGCGAACTCCATCGTCGCGCTGTTCGCCGTCGTCGCCGCGGCGGCGAGTCCGAGCCACATCGCCGTCGACCCGCTGCTGTTCTTCTATGCCTTCGCCGGGGCCGTCGCCGCCGCGATGACCGACACGTTCTCCAGTGAGTTCGGCGGGCTCTACGACAACCCGCGACTCATTACGACGCTCAAACCCGTCGAGCCGGGCACTGACGGCGGCGTCACCTGGCAGGGCGTGGCCGCCGGGGCCATCGGGGCAGGCATCATCGCTGGCATCGCCGCGCTCACGCAGGACATCAGTACAGTCGGTAGCGGCGTCATCCTCCTCTGTGGGCTGGTCGGCATGACCGTCGACAGCCTGCTGGGTGCGACTGTCGAGGGCTCGGTCGTCGGCAATCAGGGCGTCAATATGCTCGCAACCCTGGCGGCCGCGCTGACCGGCGCTGGCGTCGTGCTGACCGCCGGCCTCCTATGATCCGCGAGGCTCGCCCCGAAGACGAGGTCCGTCTCCGGGCGATCCAGACGGACGCGCTCGACGAGCCGTGGCCGGAGCTCCTCGGCGTCGGAATCGACGGCCCGCCGCTCGTGCTGGTCCTCGATATCGGCGAACCGCTCGGCTACGCGCTTGTCGTGCCGGACCACCCGGTCGCGTACCTGGCGGAGTTCGCCATCACGCCCGGCAAACAGGGGCAGGGCCTCGGGACGACACTTATGCACGGGCTTCTGGACAGGCTCCGGACTGGTGGGTTCGAAACAGCGAGACTCACCGCGCGCGCTGACGACGAGCGGGCACGCTCGTTCTACGACGGGTTCGGGTTCTCGGTCGCCGACGAGCTACCCGACCACTACGACGACGGCGACGGTGTGTTGCTCGTTCGCGAACTCTAGTCCTCGATGCGAACCTGTACGGCCGTCGGCTGTTTGACGTACTCGCCGTGGCCGGCAGCGACGACGACATCGACGCCGCGCTGGGCGGCAACGTCGAGGAGCTTCTGCGTGCAGTCGGCATCGATGACGACGGTCTTGGGAACGGCCTCAGCGGCTGCAAGCAGCGAGACGACGGTATCAGCATCGCCTTCAGCGAGCAGCGTCGCGTCCTCGTCGACCAGCCTGGCCGTCCCGCTGTGGTTCTGAATGACGGCCTCGATGTGGTCCGAAAGCGAGGGGATGGTCGGTCCGTCGCCGCTTTCGGTCGACTCCTCGTCGGCTGCGGCATCCGCCACAGCGGTTGCGTTCGAGTTGTCCGCGACACTCGTCGCCCCCTCGGTCGTTTCGGCCTGCGCCGACCCGGCCTGCGGAGCGGGCGCGGGCTGGCTGTCTGCGGTGTCCTCCGACGTCGCGGCCGCCACGGCACCGCCGTCAGCGGTCGTCGACTCCTCGGGATGGGACATCTCCTCGCGGATGCTGTCGAGGCTCTTGGCGCTTGCGACCGTCTCGTAGGGAACCTTGTCCCGGAGCGCCGACATCACCTCGCTGCGTGAGAGGTCCTCGACGGACTTGCCGGTGGGAGTGACAGCGACATAGTCAACGTCGCCGACCTGCGCGAGTTCCTTCAGAATGAGGTCCCCGCCGCGGTCACCGTCGAGGAACGAGGTCACCGTCCGGCCGGCCGTCAGGTCCGCAATGGCGTCGGGGACGTCCGTTCCCTCGACTGCGACGGCGTTTTTGATGCCGTATTTGAGCAGTTGCATCACGTCCGAGCGACCCTCGACGACGACAATCGCGTCGGAGTCGGCCACCCGCGGGCCGGCCGGGAGTCCCTCGTAGTCGGTCACGTCGGCGACCCGGACCTGCTGTCTGACCGTCTCGACGATGTCCGCGGTCTGGATCGACTTCTCCTCGAAGTCGTTCAGGAGTTCCGTCGCGCGCTCGACGACTTCGCGCCGCTTGGCGCTGCGTACGTCCTCTATCTCTGAGACCTCGATTTCGGCGCGACACGGCCCCACCTGTTCGATGGTCTCCAGTGCTGCGGCGAGGATCGCTGTCTCGACTCTGTCGAGACCGCTCGCGACGGTGATCTCGCCGAAGGACTGTCCGCCTTCGGAGCGTATCTCCACGTCGATGCGGCCGACCTTCTTCGAGTCCTGCAGGTCCCGCAGGTCCAGTTCGTCGCCGAGTAGCCCTTCCGTCTGGCCGAACACCGCGCCGACGACGTCGCTCCGCTCGACGACTCCCGCCGCCGTGATGTCGGCATGTATCAGATATTTCGCCGTATCTTGCATGATTGTCCTGTTTTCCAGCCCGTCGAACGCTGTTCCGACGGATTGCTGTCACTATACTGATGTTGGGAAGTACAGCGGAATAACCTTGCGCACGCGAGTCGGTGGAGGAAAACCTCACTCAGTTGACTTTCGAGCCGACACTGCCTCGATGGATCGCTGTGCACCAGACGGGTCAGCCACTCACTCCAGCAACGGGCGCATACCGCCGATACCCGCCTGGATGGCGTCGACCGGGTCCTCGGGGTCGTCGTGTTCGAAAACGAGCCATTCAGTCCCGGCCTCGCGGGCCGCATCCACCACGGCCTGGAGCGGGACGACCCCCTCGCCGAGAGCGGTCGGCTCCCCGTCCTCTGTCATGTCCTTGAGGTGGACGACGGGAACGCGCCCGTCGAGTCGCCGAATCAGGGCGGCAGGGTCTTGACCCGCCGCGTGCGCCCAGCCGGCGTCGAACTCGAAGTCGATCGTCGTCCGGTCGACGAGCGCGTCGAAGGCGGTGCCATCGCCGAGCGGGACGAACTCGTGGTCGTGGTTGTGATACAGCAGGGGTCGGTCGAACTCCGTGTCGAGCATCCCGAGCAGCGTCGCGGTCGACTCGACGGCGCGCTCGCTCGCGAAATGGTCGTCATCGAGATACGGAAGGACGATGGACGGCGCGTCGAGCGTCCGGGCCTGATTCTCAACGGTGCGAGAATCGGACTGCAGGTCCTCCAGTTGGACGTGGACGCCGGCGATACCGAGCCCCGCCTCGTCGAGCGCACGTCGGGATGCGCCCGGGTCGCCGATGCCGGCGAACTCCACGCCGTCGTAGCCGGCGGCGCTGATGCGGTCGAGCACGTCCGATAGCGGCTCCCGGAGTTCCCGGAGCGTCCAGAGCTGGATCGCTGTCTGCATACCGTTGCTGCGAACGCTGTCGTAAAATAACTGGACGGACTACCGGGGGGCATGGGATTCACTGAAACGGAGATCGACCCCGCGCGGTTCCTCGAAGACGTAGAGATGCGTATCGGCGAAATCGTCGACGTCGAACCGTTCCCCGAAGCCCGCAAGGACGTGTACAAACTCGACGTGGATTTCGGCGACGAGACGCGCCAGTCCGCCGCGGGACTGACCGACGTGTACGACCCGGAGGACCTGCTCGGCTCGCAGGTCGTCGCTGTCGTCAACCTCGGAACGGTCTCCATCGCCGGCTTCGAGAGCGAGTGCCTGGTCACCGGCGTCGACAGCACGGACGGTGTCGTCCACCTGACGCCCGAGCGGGAGGTCGAACCCGGGACGCGCGTGTATTGAAGAATATAGTTCTTCAACAACTATCGGTGAAGGTTCGTTACCCATTAGTACCGCCAGCGGCTAGCCTGTCGTAATATGAGTACGGTCAGGGCCGCTGGGTGGACAGTCGTCGCGCTCGTGTTGATGGCGCTGGCAGTGCCGTGGTTCCTCTGGGACACCAGCACGGTCGCGGCCGGGCTGCCCGTATGGCTGTGGTGGCACGTTGGATGGATGGCGCTTGCGAGCGTCGTCTTTGCTGTCTTTGCGCGCACCGACTGGGGCCTCGGCGTCGAAGAGGTGAACTGACGTGGCCGATACTGCGCTCCAGTTGGGTATCGTCGGCGCGTACATGGTCGTCGCGCTCGCGGTGGGCGCAGTCGCCTACCGGCTCACCGAGCGCACCGCCGAGGACTACTACCTCGCAAGCCGGACGCTCGGCACGGTCGTGCTGTTGTTTACCACCTTCGCGACGCTACTGTCGGCGTTTACCTTCTTCGGCGGCCCGAACCTCGCGTTCAGCGCCGGCCCCGAGTGGATTCTCGTGATGGGACTGATGGACGGTATCATCTTCGCCGTCCTCTGGTACGTGCTGGGATACAAGCAGTGGCTGGTCGGCAAGCGCCACGGCTACGTGACGCTTGGTGAGATGCTTGGCGACCGGTTCGGGTCGACGGCGCTCCGGGTTGTCGTCGCCGCTGTGAGCCTCGTCTGGCTGTTCCCGTACGTGATGCTCCAGCAGAAGGGGGCCGGCCAAGCCATCGTCGGCCTCACGAACGGCGCGGTCCCGTTCTGGGTCGGAGCCGGCGGCATCACGCTGTTCATGATTCTCTACGTCGCGCTCTCGGGAATGCGTGGCGTCGCCTGGACCGACACGCTTCAGGGGCTGTTCATGCTCTCGCTGATCTGGGTCGCCGTCGCCTGGGTCCTGTCGGCCGTCGGCGGCGCGGGCGAGGCGACGGCCCTGCTGGCGTCCGAAAAGCCGGCGTTTGTCGGTCTCGGCGGCGGCCTCTACACGCCGCAGTACATCATCTCGACCGCAGTCAGTATCGCCTTCGGCGTGACGATGTTCCCGCAGATCAATCAGCGCTTCTTCGCCGCCGGCTCGAAGAAGGTGCTCAAGCGCACGTTCGCGCTCTGGCCGGTACTGGTCCTGCTCCTGTTCGTCCCGGCGTTCATGCTGGGGGCGTGGGCGGCCGGGCTTGGTATCACCGTCCCAGAGGGCGGCAACGTCATCCCGGCGCTGCTGGGCGAGTACACGCCGACGTGGTTCACCGCGCTGGTCATCGCCGGCGCGATGGCCGCGATGATGTCCTCCAGCGACTCGATGTTGCTTTCGGGGTCGTCGTACCTCACCCGTGACCTCTACCGGCCGCTGACCGGCCGCAACGATGCCAGCGACGAGGCGACCGACCGTCGCGAGGCGCTCGTCGCCCGCCTCGGTGTGGTCGCTTTCGCCACCCTCTCGTTCATTGCGAGCCTCTACACGCCGGGGACACTGGTCCAGATTGGTGACACCGCCTTCAGCGGCTTCGCCCAGCTAACTGTCCCAGTCGCGCTGGCGCTGTACTGGCAGGGAACCACACGCACCGGGATGTACGCCGGCGTGGTGGGTAGTCAGGTGTTCTACGGCCTGCATGTCTTCCCGGTCATTGCGACGGTTGGGGGACTGGTCGGCCTCGACGTCGCCCTGCCGACAGCGTACCTGGCTGGACGCCCGGCATCGTCGGCATTCTGGTCGGTCTCGTGTTGACAGTCGCCGTCTCGCTGGTGACTGCCCCCGCCGCGACCGAGAATCGCACTGCCTACGCCGTCACCGGTATCGAAAGCGACTGAGACACGGTCGGTCTGCGTGCCGCCCTCCGGCACGGCAACCACTGGACGGCGGCCGCCGGCAGACATGTAAACCTACAAAAGCGTCCAGACCAATGTGCCAGTATGGACTCCGACCAAAACGTCGGCGGTCGCGACCGCCTGATCCGAGCGGTGCTGGCAGTCGTTCTGACAATCGTCTCCCTGCGCTGGCTTCGCAGCGGGAAGCGCAAGCGCGGCCTGCTCGCCGGAATCGGCGCGCTCGGCCTGGGATTCAACGCCTCGACAGGCTACTGTGGGTTCAACGATACGCTCGACATCGACACGTCGGCCGATGACGACGACGTGTTTGCCCCGGATGCGGACGACGAGCCGGCAGCTGACGAGTCGACGGACGTGAGCGTGGACTTCACCTCCTCCGGCGATACCGAGGCCTCGAACGGCCACGCCAGCGGTAAGCTGACCTGCGCCGTCTGCGAGGACCCTATTGTTCCCGGGGAGCGCCGTGGGCCGAACGATGACGGCGCTATCGTGCACGAAAGCTGCGAGTAACGCGCCGCCCCGATACGCGCTCGGCAGCCCGAGTCTGGTTCTTTTTATAATCACCGTCCCAGTCTTTCACGTATGCAGACCCACATCGTCCCGGTCGGATTCGACTACGACCGGCTCATCGCGCCGCTCGTGCGCGAGCAACTCGACGTTGACCGCGTCATCCTGCTCGAGGGCGCGGTCGGCAGCGAGGCCAACGTCGAGTACTCGCGAAACCTCGCCGAGAAGTTAGAGAAGGACTACCAGAACCTGCTCGGAGCGGAAACCGAGCGGTTCGTCGTCGCCGACGTGTACGACTACGACGAGGCCTTCGAGCAGGCCTTCGAGCTCATCAACGCCGAACTCGACGCGGGCAGCGAGGTGTGGGTCAACGTCTCCGCGATGCCTCGGACTGTCTCGTTTGCCTTTGCGACCGCAGCCCACTCGATCATGGTCGAGCGCGAGGGCGACCGGGACCGCATCCACACCTACTACACGGTCCCCGAGAAGTATCTGGAGACGGAACTCGCCGAGGAACTGCGCAAGCAGATCGACATGCTAGAGGACATGCGCACGGGCGAAGAAGTCGACGAGCGAATTGACGACCGACTCGAAACCGCGCGGGACCTGCTATCGGAGTTCGACGAGCGGGGGACAACCATCGGCGCGAAGGAGATCGACGGCTCCCACATCGTCGAACTGCCGGTCGCTTCCTTCTCGAACGTCAAGCCCTTCGAGGAGGTCATCCTCTTCACGCTGGGCGAACACGGCGAGTTCGAGTCCGTCTCCGAACTGGCCCAGCAGTTGGCCCGGGATCTGGGTGAGGAGTACACCGACTCCTTCCGCTCGAAGGTCATCTACAACGTCGACCGGCTCGGCCCCGGCGGAAAGGGGTACATCGAGCAGGAGGAACACGGGAAATCCTACCGGACGACGCTCTCCCGCATCGGGCAACTGTGGGTCCGGGCCCACTCCGCCGAGGACCGCAAGCACCGCGAGTCCGACCTGCCGTGAGCTGGTCGCTGGTATGAGCCCGTCGGGACGCTGGCGAAAACCGAAGTCATTAATCCTGCCGTAGGTCGAGTATTGTACAGATGGTGCGTCGACTCTCCCGAACGCTGGTTCTCGCGCCCGTCGGTGTAGGGGCCCCCACGCCCCACACCACCCCCACCTATCGACGCACGCACCGCTGATAACCACGCCGCAGTCCGATGCGACCCGGGTGTTACACCCACAGTTTGAATATGAGTGACACACAGGACCCACCGCAGGACGAATCGACCGCAGACGAATCAGAAAACGCCCTCGACGGGGAGTACGACCCCCGCGAGGTAGAGCCGGAGTGGCAGGACCAGTGGGTCGCCGACAAGACCTACGCCTACGACGAGGACGCCGACACCCGCTTTACTATCGATACGCCGCCGCCGACGGTGTCGGGGAACCTCCACATGGGCCACCTCTACCAGTTCACGCTGCAGGACTTCGTCGCCCGCTTCCACCGGATGCGCGACGACACCGTCTACTTCCCCTTCGGCTACGACGACAACGGCATCGCCTCGGAGCGGCTCACCGAGCGCGAACTCGGCATCCGCCACCAAGATTACCCGCGCCGAGAATTCCAGGAGAAGTGCCGAACGGTGTGTACGGAGTTCGAGGACGAGTTCACCGAGGACGTGCAGTCGCTGGCGATTTCTATCGACTGGGACAACACCTACAAGACCATCGCGCCGGACGTGCAGCGAGTCTCCCAGTTGTCCTTCCTCGACCTCTACGAGCAGGGTCGGGAGTACCGCCAGCGCGCGCCGACCATCTGGTGTCCGGACTGTGAGACGGCTATTTCACAGGTCGAGCAGGAGGACAAGGACAAGCACACGAAGTTCAACGACATCGCCTTCGATCTGGTCGAAACCGGCGAGGGACCAGCCGACGAGGGCGCGACGTTCACGATTTCGACGACCCGGCCCGAGCTACTGCCGGCGTGTGTCGCCGTCTTCGTCCACCCCGACGACGACGAAAACCAGCACCTCGTCGGTGGCTCCGCGCGGGTCCCGATCTTCGAGCAGGAGGTGCCCATCATCGCCGACGAGCGCGTCGACATGGAGACCGGCAGCGGCATCGTGATGTGCTGTACCTTTGGCGACCAGAACGACATCGAGTGGTATCAGGCCCACGACCTGCCGCTACGGCTCGCCATCGACGAGTCCGCGACGATGACCGACCTCGCCGGTGAGTACGAGGGGATGCATACCACCGAAGCTCGCGAGGCCATCATCGAGGACCTCGGCGAAGAAGGGTCGCTGCTGGAGAGCCGCGACCACGACCACACCGTGCAGGTCCACGAGCGCTGTGAGGAGGAAGTCGAGTACCTCGTCACCGAGCAGTGGTACATCGAGCTACTCGACAAGAAAGAGGAGTACATCGAGGCCGGCCGCCAGATGGAGTGGTTCCCCGAGAAGATGGCCACCCGCTACGAGCACTGGATTGAGGGGCTCGAATGGGACTGGTGCATCTCCCGCCAGCGCGATTCGGGCATCCCGATCCCGGTGTGGTACTGTGACGACTGCGGCGAGCCCGTGATGGCCGAGCGCGAGCAGCTGCCGGTTGACCCGCTGTCGGACGCCCCGCCGGTCGATAGCTGCCCCGAGTGTGGCCACGACTCGCTGACGCCCGAGGAGGACGTCTTCGACACGTGGGCAACCTCGTCGCTGACGCCGCTCGTGAACGCCGGCTGGGACTGGGATGCGGACAGTGAGTCGTTCACCATGGAACTGCCCGAGCTGTACCCCTTCGACCTGCGCCCGCAGGGTCACGACATTATCTCGTTCTGGCTGTTCCACACCGTCGTCAAGTGCTACGAGCACACCGGCGAGGTGCCATTCGAGAACGTGATGATAAACGGGATGGTGCTGGACGAGAACCGCGAGGCGATGTCCAAGTCCAAGGGCAACGTCATCCCGCCCAGCGAGGTGCTTGAAGAGTTCCCGGTCGACGCCACCCGCTACTGGGCCGCCGGCACCTCCATCGGCGACGACTTCCCGTACAAGGAGGGAGACCTCGAAGCTGGTGAACGGCTCCTCCAGAAGCTCTGGAACGCCTCGCGGCTGGTCGACCAGCTCACGCCGGCCGCCCAGCCCGACGAGCCCGAGGAGTTGGCCGCGGTCGACGAGTGGCTGCTGGCCGAACTCGATGCGACCGTGGAGTCAGTCACGACGAAGTTCGAGGACTACGAGTTCTCGAAGGCCCGGAACGAACTCCGGTCGTTCTTCTGGAACACGTTCTGTGACGACTACCTCGAAATCGCCAAGCAACGGCTGTCTGGCGAGGCGCGGAGCGCCTCGGAACAGTCGAGCGGGCAGGGCCCGCGAGACGAGGGTGACGACGCGTCGACCGAGTTCACGCTCCTGCAGGCCCACCGGACCTTCCTGCAACTGTTCGCGCCGTTCCTCCCGCACATCACGGAGGAACTGTGGGAGCGGTGCTACGAGGAAGATAGCTCAATCCACACGACGGACTGGCCGACCTCGGGCGGCTACGATGCCGACCTCGAAGCGGGCGAGACGGCGATGGAGGTCGTCTCCGCGCTCCGGCGGTACAAGACCGAGAACGGACTGCCGCTGAACGCCGACCTCGACCACGTCGAGGTGTTCGGCCACATCGCCGGCTTCGAGGATGCTGTCGCCGAGGCGATGCACGTCACCCAGCTGGACACCTACGATGAGGCCCCGGACATCACGACCGAAGTCAGCGGCATCGACCTCGACTACTCCATCGTCGGCCCCGAGTTCGGCAGCGAAGTCGGCTCGATTGACGACGCTATCGAGAGCGGCGACTACGAGATCGACGGCGACGCGCTGCGGGTCGCCGGCGTCGAACTCGACGACGAGATGTTCGCCGTCGAGGAGTCCCGGACCTACTCCGGCGAGGGCGAGATGACCGAAACCGAGAGCGCAGTCGTCGTCGTTCGGTAAGCTCGCCGCGTTTTTCCGACATCCGGCACTCCTATCCGGTCGCACCCATCGCCGCGACCAGTAGCATCAAGACCTGTGGGTCCGGTCATTGGAACCATGCGAACAGAGGAGACGATCCGGGACCGCATCGAGGCGCTGCAGGACGAGTACGACAGGCACGACCCGCCGTCGACCGAGCTAGAAGACGAGGCTGAGGTCGCCATCCTGCGCGCTATCGAGGAACTAGAGTGGGTCCTCGACGAGCGCGAGGCCGAGGACGGGTTCACGACCTGAGACCCGAGGACACCACTAGCGGAGGACAGCGCCGGTCACGCCTGCCGCTTCACTTTCTCTACGCGCGTCGCCAGTGCGAGAAACGTCGCCATGAGCGTCAGCACGACCGCCCAGCCGCCCGCGAGGTCGTGGGCCAGCACCGTGTGGTCGAACCCGCCG